>NZ_JBIAVO010000008.1:78777-224121 GCF_042894345.1 Kitasatospora sp. NPDC001540 | reverse complement strand
GCGCGGCCCCGCCCCCCCCCCGGGGGGGGCGGCGGGGGGGGGGGCGCGGGGGGGGGGGGCGGGGCCCGCGGGGCCGCCGGGGGCCGGGGCCCCACGGGTGCGGGAGGTGCAGGAGGGGCAGGGGCGCGGGGGGGCTCAGACGGTGAGGAGGTGCTGGAGCAGGTCGCGGTAGTCGCGGAGCGCCAGGCGCAGGTCCTCGGTGCGGGGGGATCCGTCCGTCGTGCGCCCCTCGCTCCCCTTGCTCCCCTGCCACGCGTCGCGCAGCGCCGTACGGCGTCCGTCCAGGCTCTCGACCAGTTGCCGCACCGCCTCGTCCAGCGCCTCGTCGGCCTCCCGCACGGCCCGGTCCGGGTCGTCCACGAACCCGGCCATCGCGCGGTCCAGGCGGCGGGCCGACTGCGCGGCCAGGTCGGGCGGGAGGAGGACGGGGGATCCGGCGCCGGGGCGCTGCTCCCCGGCGCCGGTGGGGGCGGTGGCGGCAGCGGGGCGCGCGGCGGCGGGGGCGGTCGGGCCGGTGGGCGCGGCGGGAGCGGCTCCGGTCGTGGCCCTCGGGTCGGTCGCGGCCTTCGGACCGGTCGCGGTGCCCTGCGGTGCGCCGTCGGCCGCGGTGCCGCGCGGTGCGCCGTCGGCCGCGGTGTCCCGGTCCGGCGTCTCGTGCAGGACGGGGTCGGTCGCCTCGCCGAGGCCGTTGCGCGGGAAGTTCCGTCCGTCGGCGGTGCCGCGCTGCGGGGCGTCGGTGCGGACGAACCTGCCGGTGGGGCGGGTCTCGGTGGAGTTGTCGCGGTGGTCGTGGTCGTGCTCGCTGATGGTCATGCCGTCCTCCTCGGTGGGGATCGGTGGTCGGTGCTCGGGTCCCCGCTCAGGCGTGGTGCTCGCGCTGCGTCGACAACGGCCGGGCGCGGTCGGCGGCGGGCGTCCGCGGCTTCGTCAGGGCCTCGCGACGGGCGGGCGCGGGCTCGCCGTCCGCGCCGACCAGGGCGGTGAACAGTTCGCGGGCGCCGAGCAGGGCCCGGCGCTGCCGCTCGGTGTCCGGGGCGGACCCGGCCGGGGCCGCCGCGGTGAGGGCGCGCAGCGCCCGGTAGGACTCGACGTGCCGGCCGTGGTCGACCGAGATCGCGTCGATCTGCGCGTCGACGTCGGAGTCGGGGTAGCCGCGGTCGCGGGCCACCCGGAACAGCAGCGCGTCCGCCTCGGCCAGGGCCTGCCCGGGGGCGTCCACGAAGTGCGCCTGCGCTTCCCGCCACTGCTGTTCGGCCCGGGCCCGTTCGGCGCTGCCGAGCGGGGTCAGCGTCAGTTCCCGGTGCCGTTCGACGCGCCGGGCGAGTTCCCGTTCGGCCGCTGCGGTGTCGCCGTCGTACAGGGCGACGGTGCGCTCGTACTCGGGGCCGAAGCGGCGGCTCAGGCTGGGGTGTTGTTGGCGGCGGAGGGCGAAGACGCCGATGGCCGCCGCCACCGCCAGGACCAGGACGAGCGCCACGATCAGACCGCTGGACATGCTCTGCCTCCTCACCGCGGGCACCCGTCCGCCGGGCCGCCCTGTTGGGTTCGCTCGCCGATCCGGGTGACCCGATCGGCGATCCGCAAACCCCGTGGTGCCGCTGACGCCGGGTCGGCCGGACACCGCCGGTGTCCGGCCCGTACCGACGCACTCCCCGCCGAACGGGGGAAAGGTGCGGTGAAACCGGCGGATGCGGGTAGTCGGGCACCGCGTCACCGTGCAACCCGCCGCCCCGTCGCCCCGTCCGACAGTGAGGTCCGTCCGTGCCAGGTTTCACCGCCCTCGACACCACCGCCCGCCTGCCCTACAGCTCCCACCCCCACCTGCCCGTCCGCGCGCAGTTCCGCTTCGACGCCGAACTGCCTTACGGGGTCTGCCTGGTGCTCGGCCCGGACGGGATCGAGGACGGGGCGGTGGCCTGGTACTTCGCGCGGGAGCTGCTGCACGACGGCTGCTACGGGCCCGCCGGGCAGGGCGACGTCCGGGTGGCGCCCGGGCGGCCGGGCGAGATCCGGGTGACGCTGTGCTCGCGGGCCGATCAGGCGGTGCTCAGCCTTCGGGCGGCCGACGTGGCGGCCTTCCTGCACGACAGCTACGTGCTCGTCCCGCCCGGTACCGAGTCCGACTGGCTGGACCTCGATGCCGTCCTGGCCCGGATCACCGCCTGAGCAGCCGTCAGGCCGTCAGCGGGACCGTCAGCGGGGCCGTCAGCGGGGCCGTCAGCGGGGCCGTCAGCGGGGGGCTAGCCCGGTCAGCAGGAGGTCGAGGACGGCGTCCAGGTCGGTGTCGTTGGCCGGGGAGGTCCAGTCGGCGGCGTGCGCGGGGTGGTGGAAGCGGGCCGTGGCCTGGAAGACGGCGCGGCCCGCGGCGGCCGGGTCGGCGGCGGCGAGGTCGCCCGCGGCCACCCCGGCCGCGACGATGCGGCCGAGCTGCCCGGCCAGTTCGGCCTCGTGGGCGGCGACGACCTCGGTGGTGCTGCTCATCAACTCCCGGAAGGTGCGCTGTAGTTCGGGGTCCTGGGTGGCGTAGTGCCGCTTGGTCGCGTTGAGCGTGCGGATCCAGTGGCGCAGCCGTTCGGGGGCGGGGCGGGCCGGGTCGTCGGCGACTGCGGCCATCGGCGCGGAGACCCGGCGCAGCCAGCGTTCGGCGACGGCCTCGCGGAGCGCGGCCTTGGTACCGAAGTGGCGGTAGACGCTGCCGTGGCTGACGCCGAGCGCCCGGGCGACGTCCACCACGGTCGCCTTGGCGGGGCCGTAGCGGCGCAGGACGTCCTCGGCGGTGTCGAGGATGCGCTCGGCGGTCAGCTGTTCGGTCATGCTCCGAGGTTATCGTCCGGGGGCGTCACCGCCGGTGCGGGCCGGTCCGCGGCCCGCACCGGCGGCCTCTTCTCACCGCTCGCTGTCGAGCATCCGCATCTGCGCGGGGTCGTAGCGGTCGCCGCGGGCCGCGTCGGCGGGCACCGCCGTTTCGATCGCGGCGAGGTCGGCCGCGCCCAGGGTCACGTCGAGGGCGCCGAGCGCCTCGTCGAGGCGGTCGCGGCGGCGGGCGCCGATCAGCGGGACCAGGCCGTCGCCGCGGCCGAGCACCCAGGCGATGGCCAGTTGGGCGACGCTCACGCCCTTGCGGTCGGCGATCGCCCGCAGCGCCTCGACCAGGGCGAGGTTGTGGTGCAGGGCGTCGCCGCTGAACCGCGGCAGGTGGGTGCGGAAGTCCCCGGCGGCGGCCTGCGGCGTCCAGTGGCCGCTGATCAGGCCGCGGGAGAGCACCCCGTAGGCGGTGACGGCGACGCCGAGCTCGTTCGCGGTGGGCAGGAGGTCCTTCTCGATGCCGCGGGAGATCAGCGAGTACTCGATCTGGACGTCGGTGACGGGGTGGACGGCGTGGGCCCGGCGCAGGGTCTCCGAGCTCACCTCGGACAGGCCGATGTGCCGGATCCAGCCCTTGTCGACCAGTTCGGAGAGGGCGCCGACGACCTCCTCGATCGGGAACTCGGGGCTGATCCGGGCCGGACGGTAGACGTCGATGTGGTCGGTGCCGAGCCGCTGGAGGCTGTAGGCGACGAAGTTCTTGACGGCGGCGGGGCGCAGGTCCACGCCCAGGAAGGCGCCGTCGGGGTCACGCAGCGCCCCGAACTTGACGCTGACGACGGCCCGGTCGCGGTCGCGGCCGCGCAGCGCCTCCCGGAGCAGCATCTCGTTGTGCCCCATGCCGTAGAAGTCGCCGGTGTCGAGCAGCGTGACGCCGCGGTCCAGGGCCGCGTGCACGGTGGCGATGCTCTCGGCCCGGTCGGCCGGGCCGTACATGCCGGACATGCCCATGAGTCCCAGGCCGAGGCGCGAGACGGACGGGCCGGTGGTGCCGAGGGTGGTGGTCTCCATGGCACCACCGTACGCCCTACGGCTGACAGATTTCAAAATCTGTCATCCCAATTTTGTCGAAGCTTGGTGTTCGGGCGCTCAGCGCAGGAGGGCGAGGATCTCGGCGTGGTGGGCGCTGACGGTCGGGAGGTCGTCGAGCGGCGCCCAGCGGTGGGCGTCGTGCTCGGTGAGGACGACGGGCGTGCCGTCGGGGACGGTGGTGGCGAAGGCGAACTGGCGGACCCGCAGGCCGGTGCGGCCGGTGAAGTCGGCGGCGTGCAGGTAGTCGAGGTCGAGCCCGGTCAGACCGGTCTCCTCGGCGAGCTCGCGGGCGGCGCCGGTCAGCGGGTCCTCGCCCGGGTCGAGCGAGCCGCCGGGGATCTCCCACAGGCCGCCGAAGTGGTCGTCCGCCTTCCGCCGGACCGTCAGGACGCGCCCGCCGCCGTCCCGGACGACGACGCCGCCCAGGAGCGCCTCGATGCCGTCGGCCCGGGCCTGTCGGAGGAGTTGCTGGAGATCGGTCACCGTGGTGCCCCCGTTCGTTCGTGCGTCTCCCCCGACCCTACCGACGGCCGCCGACAGCCCGCGGGCTGCTTCCTGACGGTACGTCAGCTGCGGCTGAGGCGTCGGCGGAGCGGGTGCGGGCCGCTGCGGCTCCTCGCTCGGCGCCGCTCTCATGGGGCCGCCCCGTCCCCGGCCCGGGCGGGCGAATCCCGCGCGGGCGCCGGTGCGAGGAGGGTGTGCAGGGAGCGGTTGTGGCGGCGCAGCCACTCCCGGTAGACGGTGTTGCCGCCCGCCAGGTCCAGGTAGGCGTGGCGGAGGTCGTCCCAGAGGCCGTCGAGGGCCGGGCCGCCGACGGTGTCGGGGCGCCAGGTCAGCAGCAGCCGGACGGCGAGCGGGTCGCCGTGGACGGGGCGCAGGACGGTGCCGGGGCCGGGCGGCGAGGTGGGCTGGCAGGGGCGGACGGCTTCGCCGGAGGCGACGAGCTCGGCGGCGGTGGCGTTGTCCCTGACCTGGATGACGCGCGGGTCGAGTCCGGCCTCGGCGAAGACCCGGCGCAGCGCGGCGTACTCGTGGTCGGCGGTGGGGTCGACCATCCAGGTGTCGCGGGCGAGGTCGGCGAGGCTGACGACCGGCCGTCCGGCAGCGGGGTGGGTCTCGGCGAGGGCGACGAACTGGGGTTCGCGGGCGATCAGCACCCGCTGCTCGGTGCCGACGGGCACGTGCAGCGGGAAGCCCTCGCTCTCGTGGACGAAGGCGGTGTCGAGCTGTTCGGCGGCGACCAGGTGGAGCAGGGCGATCGCCGAGATGTCGATGTGGATGGTGGTGTCGGTCTCCGGGATCCGGTCGTGGATGCGGCGCAGCCAGGCGGGGACGGCGCGGCTGCCGACGCTGCCGATCCGCAGTCGGCGGCGGCCCGGTCCGGCGGCCTCGGCGCGGGCGGCGGCGACCAGGGCGTCCATCTCGGTGATCACGGGTCGGGCGCGGGAGAGCACCGAGTGGCCGAGGGCGGTGGGGCGGCTGCCGGTCCGCTCGCGGGTGAACAGGCGTCCGCCGACGGTCCGTTCGATGCGGTGGAGTTGGGTGGTCAGCGACGGCTGGGTCATGCCGAGTCGACGGGCGGCCTTCCGGACGCTGCCGGTGTCGGCGATCGCGCACAGCACCCGCAGGTGTCGGACGTCGAGCTCCATCACGGGAGCATAGCCAGCCGCCCATCTTCTGCCAAGAGCATGTCAAGGCAGGCCCGCGGGCCGTCAAACCCCTTGGCGCGCACGGGTATTGCCCCGGGCTATCGCCGGTTGCCATCTCCGCGCCCCGCCCGCCCTGCCCCAAGCTCGGTGCAACACCTCGTCACCGCGTCCCGGACGGCCCCCCACGGTCCCGGGACCCGCGAATGGAGTCCCCACATGAACCGCTCCATGACCGTGCTCGCCGCCGCCCTCGGCCTGGTCCTCGCGGCCGGGACCGCCGCCGTGCCCGCCGCGGCGGCCACCACGACCCCCGCACCCCCCGCGGCCCCCGCAGCCGCCGCCCAGGGCTACACCCCGTCCGCGGGCCTCGCCGCCAACTCCGCCGAGGCGGCCGGCAACAAGGCGTTCTACGAGGCCGTGATGAAGTCGGCCCGCGCCAAGCAGGCCGCCAACCCCTACCTGCTGGCGGTCACCGTCACCTACGACGCCAGCCAGGCCCCGACCTTCCGCACCGTGATCTCGCAGAGCGCGCAGATCTGGAACTCCTCGGTCACCAACGTCAAGCTCAGCTCCGGCACCAACGCCGACTTCCGCTACTACGAGGGCAACGACTCCCGCGGCTCCTACGCCTCCACCGACGGCCACGGCAGCGGCTACATCTTCCTCGACTACGCGCAGAACCGGCAGTACAGCTCGCTGCGCGTGGTCGCCCACGAGACCGGCCACGTGCTCGGCCTGCCCGACCACTACAGCGGCCCGTGCAGCGAGCTGATGTCCGGCGGCGGGCCCGGCACCTCCTGCACCAACCCGTACCCGAACTCCACCGAGCGGAGCCGGGTCAACAGCCTCTGGCTGTACGGCCTCGCCGCCGCGGGCTGAGCCGCGGGCCGACCCCGCCCGCCGTCCGGGCCCCCTCCCCCTCCCCCGGCTCCGCGAACGGGCGGCCGCCGGGGCGGGGGCCCGGACGGCTTGGCGGAGGGCGACCCACAGTCCCCGGATCCCTCCGAGCGCCCCGGCTTGTAGGCTCGGGTGGAACAGCTCTGAAATTCTTGGAGGGGGAGCCCGGTGCACGCCCGTCGGTGGATAACGGTGGTTGCTGGAGTCGTCGCGCTGAGCAGCCCGGCGGTCGCGCACGCCCGCGGCGGAGGCGGCAGCCACGGGTTCGGTGGCGGTGGGGGCGGGGGCAGCCACGGCGGCGGCTCCCACGGGTCGGGCGGTGGCGTCTTCTTCTTCGGCGGCGGTGGCGGCCACGGCGGCGGCGGGATCCTCACCCTGCTGGTGATCGTGGCCGTGATCCTCCTGGTGCTGTGGCTGCTGCACCGGCGCCGGAAGGCGAAGCAGACGGCCGGCCTGAACACGGTGTCGGACCGCGCGGCGCACCGCTCGGACGCGCAGGCACGCGAGCGGGCCGCCCGGATCGGGGCCCGGGTCGACGCCCTCGCCGAGACCGACCCGACCTTCGACCGCGCCGCGCTGGAGAGCCGGGCCGTCTGGCTGTACGAGACCGCCCAGCGCGCCTGGAGCCGCAACGACCAGGCCACGCTGCGGCAGATCCTCTCCCCCGTCCTCTACGGCAAGTGGGCCGAGGAGCTGAACGACTACGCGTCGCGCGGCGAGGTCAACGTGGTGGAGATCCTCTCCGGCCCGGTGGTCGAGCTGGTCGACCTCGCGAACCGCGCGGGCGAGGTGAACGACACCGTCACCTTCCGGATCACCGCGACGCTCAACGACTACGTGCGCGGCAGCTACGGTGACGAGGCCGCGCGCAAGGACGGCTCGACCCGCCCGGTCGAGTACTGGACGCTGCGCAAGAACCAGGCCGGGGAGTGGATCGTCTCCTCGGTGGAGCAGGCGGCCGAGGGCGCGCACCACCTGACCAACGCCATCGAGACGGACGGCTGGGACCAGAAGGAGGTCGCCCGCGAGGCGGTGCTGGAGGTGGCCGGGAAGACCGCGGTCCGGGGCGCGGGCGACCTGCTGGCGCTGACCAACATCTCCTGGAGCACGGACGCCGACACCGCCGCGGGCGACCTGAGCGTGCTCGACGGCCGGTTCGACCGGGCGGTCCTGGAGGTCGCCGTCGAGCGGTTCCTCGAGGAGTGGGTCATGAACGACGGCAGTCTGGACTTCACGTCCGTGCGCACGGCCGACCGGACGGTGATGCGCGACGCCCTCGTCAAGTCGGTCACGGTGCGTTCTCTGGTCTCGCGCGAGCCGGTCGTCTTCCGGGTCGCGGCCGCCGCCGAGGGCTTCTACTACGAGGTCGACCGGCGCAGCGAGCAGGTGCTCCGCGGCGACGCGCGCGAGCGCCGGCCGATCACCCTGGTGTTCGACCTCCGGCTGGACGACGGGTCGAGCGAGGCGTGGTCCGTGGTCGCCGCCCACGTGGAGTAGCGGGTTCGACGCGGAGGCGCCCCGGACCCTGCCGTCGGGTCCGGGGCGCCTCCGCGCGTGCGGCGGCCGGGGTCACTCGGCGCGGGGCTACTCGGTGGTGGTGAACTCGGCCATCATCGCCATGTCCTCGTGCTCCAGGTTGTGGCAGTGCAGCAGGAACCGTCCCACGTAGTCGTTGAACCGGACGGCGACCTCGACGCCCTGCGCGGGCAGCACGTCGACGGTGTCCTTCCAGCCCGCGTCGTTGGCGCCGGGCTTGCCGCCGGCCCGGCCGAGCACCTGGAACGGGTCGAGGTGCAGGTGCACGGGGTGGTGGAGGTCGGTGACGAACCGCCAGACCTCGATCCGGCCGAGCCGGGGCGCGGCGATCGAACGGCCGGGCCGGTACTCCTGGCCGTTGACGGTCCAGTGCTGCTTGCCCTTCTGGAACACGAAGGTGCGGGTGTTGACGGCCTTGGCGGGGTCGAGCCGCTCCACGACGGACAGCTTCTCGGGCAGCCGGAACCCGCCGTCGCCCGTGGCGGAGCCGACCTCGAAGGCCATCACCTCGCCGGTGGGGCCGTCGCCGAGCCGGTTGCGCAGCCGCACCCGCGTCCCGGCCGGGTAGCGGGAGAAGTCGACCAGCACGTCGCAGCGCTCGGCGGGCGCGAGGTCCACCGCGTCGTGCCGCAGCGGGCGCTCCAGCAGTCCGCCGTCGGAGCCGATCTGCACCAGTGCCCCGCCGCCGCCGGGCTGCGGGTCGAGGGCCAGCCGCAGCCGCCGGGCGTTGGAGGCGTTGAGCAGCCGCAGCCGGTACCAGGTGCGTTCGACCCGGGCCAGCGGCCAGGGCGCGCCGTTGACCAGCATCACGTCGCCCAGCACGCCGTTCATGTACGCGTCCCGCACGCCGGGGGCGCCGCCCGGGAGTTCGGGGTACGCGAGGGAGCCGTCGGCGGCGAAGGAGCGGTCGGCGATCATCAGCGGCAGTTCGTGCGGGCCCTGCGGCAGCCCGAGCGCGGCCTCCTCCTCGTCGCGGACCAGGTGGAACCCCGCCAGTCCGCGGTACACCTGCGGGCCGGTGAAGCCCATGGTGTGGTCGTGGTACCAGAGCGTGGCGGCGCGCTGCGCCATCGGGTAGGTGTAGTCGCGCTGCGGCAGGACGGTGGCGCCCTCCGTCCCGGACATGCCCGGCATGTTCCCCGGGCCCGTGCCGGGCATGTCGTGGTGGGCGGCGGTGCCGACCAGGTCGAGCGGGTGGCCGTCGCTGTCGTGCGGGGTGTGGCCGCCGTGCAGGTGGACGGCGGTGGGGCGGGGCAGTTCGCTGCGGTGGGTGACGACGGTGCGCCGCCCGCTGCGGGACTCCAGGGTCGGGCCGGGGAAGGTGCCCTGGTAGCCCCAGACCTCGGTGTCGTGGCCGGGCAGCAGCCGGACGGTGGCCCGGCGCGCGGTGATCTCGTAGTAGTCGGCGTCCGCGTCGCTGCGCACCGGCTTCAGCACGGCGGGGACGGGCAGTTCGGCCGCGTAGCGGGCGGGCAGCGGCAGGGCGCTGCGCAGCGGCTTGCCGGGCTCCCCGCCGGGCAGCAGCCGGTTCATCAGCGGCGGCACGCCGATCGACACGCCCAGCCCGAGCGCGGCGACCCCGCCCGCGCCCAGCAGTTGGCGCCTGGTCAGCGGCCGGCTCACTCGGCACCCGCCCCGGCCACGGCGCTCTCGGCCGCGCCCTTCGCGCCCCGGGCGTCGTCCTGGTCTGCGTCCTGGGCCGCGTTCTGGGCCGCGTCCCGGGCGTGGGCGCTCCCGGCCTCGGCCCTGAACGCCTCCACCGCGGACTTCTCCGCCATCACGAACACGCCCACGCCGAGCGGGAGGTGCAGCAGCAGGATCCGCTCGTCGCCGAACGCGTACTGCACGATGCACATCAGCGTGAGCACCCCGTACTGGACGGCCGGGCCGCTGGGGCCGCGCGAGAGGCGCCAGACCAGTAGGCCGGAGACGGCGGCGAGCAGGGCGACGGTGGACAGCACCATCCCGGTCTGCTTGTGGACGTCCAGCAGGGGGTAGTAGCCCTGCAGGAAGCCGCCCGCCAGGAACGGCATGAGCAGGGCGAGCAGGGCGGTGAGAGCGGCCGTCACCCGGAGGGCGATCAGCGGCCAGCGCGGTGGGTCCTGGTGCTCGGACATGGCATCCCCCATGATCGAAATGATTCGCGATCATACTGTCCGGCGACCACCAAGTCTGTTTATTTTTCAAGGACTTTGACCGTTGGTCAGCTCCTCGGCCCGCAACGGGAAGGACCCGGTGAAGGCGCACTGCGACGAGGACGGCGACGCGCTGACCTGCACCTCCTACCGCTGAACCCCGCGCGGGGCCGGACGGCCCGAGGGCGGTGCCCCGTTCCCCCGCCGAGCGGCCGGGCGGAGGAACGGGGCACCGGGTGCGGGTCAGCTGCCGGGGACGGTGTCCTTGAACGCGGTGCCGGCCGAGCGCAGCGCGGCGACGTTCGAGGCGACCTGGGCGGGGCTGAGCACCTGGTCCTTGACGAAGTACACGTAGTCGACCTGCTGGTCGTACGAGCGCGGCGTCGTGGAGTACTGCCCGGCCAGGTCGATCAGCCAGTGGTTGAAGTCGATGAACTGCGGGGTCTCGGGCAGGTAGGGCTCGCCGTGGGTGGCGACGACCTGGCCGTCGATGTAGTAGGTGATGCTGCTGCTGTCGATGGTGAACTGCAGCAGGTGCCAGCCGTCGTAGGACTGGCGCTGCTCGCCGTGGGTGTTGACGGCGTTCCACGGGTCCGGGTTGTAGGTCTCCCAGCTGGTCTCGTACATGATGTCGCTCTGCTCGCCCCAGCCGCCGTTGGGCAGGTACTCGAAGTCCTGCTCGCTGTAGTTCGGGTCCATCGGCGCGTTGAGCGGGGTGAAGGCGAAGAAGGTCTGGTTGACGTGGTCGCCGTCGGGGCCGCTGTTCGGGGCGTCGGCGAACTTGACCCGGGCCGCGTAGGTGCCGTTCTTGAACTTCCGCGCGGTGTTCTGGATCTCGGTCTCCTTGGTGCCGGAGGCCGTGCCGTCGGTGGTCAGGCGCAGGTTGAGCACCTTGCTGCCGCCGACGGTCGGGAAGGTGACGTCGGCCGGGGACCAGGTGGCGCCGGAGACGCCGGGGCCGCCCTGGCCGGACTTGACGGTCCAGCCGTGCTGCTGGACGGCGGCGTCCGAGCTGGTGGTGTAGGAGAAGTCGTCGAACAGGACGGGCGCGTTCGGGTCGACCGGCGGGGTGGAGGTCGAACCGGACGGCGACGGCGAGGGGGACGAGGACGAACTCGGCGACGGGGACGGGTTGTTGCCGGCGGGGGCGGTGCCCCAGATCAGGGCGCCGTCCTCCTGCAGGGTGACCTTCTGCCAGTCGGCGTAGCCGGTCTGGGTGCCGCTGAAGGAGTAGTCGTCGGACTGGGTGAGGGTCTGCCAGTCGGAGCGGTAGAAGCGCAGCTGCATGTCGCCGGTGGACTGTCCGGGGGCGAGCGAGCCCGCTCCGGCGGTGAAGCCGATCTCCAGGTAGCGGTCGGCGGTGGCGGTGGGGTTGACCAGGGTGCCGAAGGTGCCGGTGATGTTGGCGCAGCCCTTCACCGCCCAGGAGCAGGCGAAGCGGTAACCGGTCGACGGGCCGTCGGACTTGAAGTAGTAGCGCAGGGTGATCCGGTTGAGCGCGACGGTGCTGCTGCCGGTGTTGGTGACCTGCAGCCAGGGCTCGGACTGGTCGGCGGTCGCGCCGGAGGCGCTGGTGCGGTACTGGACGCTGAACGCGTCGGCGGCGGACGCCGGGGCGACGGTCAGCGCGGTGGCGGCCAGGCCGGCCGCGGCGATCGCGGCGGCCGCGGCGAGCCGGGCGCGGCGGCTGGTCGTGCGGGGGCGTGCGGACACGGTGTTTCCTTCCGTGGGGGGAGCGCCCCGCGGTGCGGCGGGGCGGCAGGACGTTCCGGCGGTGCACGTGCGGGGTGCGGCGGCGGAGGTGGTCCGCGTGCTGCGGGCGGACGCCGACGGTGGGTCGGCGACCGGGTCTGTGGGGGCCTAGGGGCCGTCAGGTGGTGAGGAGTTCGCGTTCGGCGTGGTGGACGCCGAGGGCGGCGAGGCGGGGGCGGTGCGCGGCGAGGGCGGGCAGGAAGTCCCGGAGGTAGTCGCTGTCCGGGTTCCAGGCCCGGTCGGCGATGGCGCACAGCCGCGGGTAGGCGAGGTAGTCGAAGTGCTCGGCGGTGGTGACGAACTCGCTCCACAGCTGGGCCTGGGTGCCGAGGACCCGGGCCCGCTCGGCCTCGTCCCAGTGCGCGGGGGCGGCCCGGTGGGCGTGCGCGGTGGCCAGGTCGACGACGTGCTCGGCCTGGCCGAGCGGCTCGTCGGGGCGTCCGCTCTGCGGGTAGTCGAGGTAGGTGGCGCGGTGCGGGGCCATCACCACGTCGTGGCCGCGCCGGGCGGCCTCCCGGCCGTGCTCGGCGTCCCGCCAGGGCATCACGGTGAACTCGACGGGCAGCGTGGCGCCGTCGGTCTCGGCCCAGCAGACCGGGACGCGTCCGGCCGCCAGCAGGTGCCGGCCCACCTCGCCGAGGAACCAGCCGCGCAGTTGGGCGGGGGCGGCGAGGCCGAGTTCGGCGGCCCGGCGGCGGGCGGCGGGGCTCTCCTCCCACTCGACGGTGGGGCACTCGTCCCCGCCGAGGTGGACGTACCGGGAGGGGAACAGCTCCGTCGTCTCGTCCAGCACGGTGCGGCAGAACGCCAGCGCCTCCTCGTGCACGCCGAGCACGGTCTCGCACACGCCCCAGTCGGTCCACACGTCGAGCTGCCGTTCGGGGTGGTTGCCCAGGTGCGGGTAGGCGGCCAGGGCGGCCCGGGTGTGGCCCGGCATGTCGATCTCGGGGACGACGGTGACGCCCCGCTCGGCGGCGTGCGCGACCAGTCGCCGCAACTCGGCCTTGGTGTACGCGCCCTGGTGCGGCCGCGCGTCGTACGCGGTGGAGCCCGCGTGCCCGGTCATGCTGCGCTCGCGGCGGGCACCGACCTCGGTGAGCCGGGGGTAGGCGTCGACGGGCAGCCGCCAGCCCTGGTCGTCGGTCAGGTGCAGGTGCAGCACGTTCAGCTTGTGCAGGGCGATCCGGTCGACGGCGGTCAGCAGGCGCTCCAGCGGCTGGAAGTGCCGGGCGGTGTCGATCATGAACCCGCGCCAGGGGTGCCGCGGCCGGTCGGTGATCCGCACCGCGGGCAGGCTCCACTCGACGCCGCGCACCGGGGCCGCCGAGAGCGCCTCCGGCGGCAGCAGTTGGCGCAGCGTCTGCACCGCGTGCCGCAGCCCGGCCGGCCGGGCCGCGTGCAGCGTGACCTGGAACGGGTCCACCGTCAGCCGGTAGCCCTCCTCCCCCAGCTCCCGTCCGGCGGCGGGGTCCAGGGTCAGCGCGAGGGTGCCCTCCGCCCCGGCCGCCAGCGGCAGCCCGGTCGCGGGGCGCAGCAGGGTGCGCAGCAGGTCGGCGACGGCGGCGGCCTCGCCGTCGGCGCGCACGGTGGTCCGTTCGGTCAGGGTGAACCGTCCGGCAGCGGGAACGAGATCGACCGGGGTCGGCAGGATCACGGGGTGGTCTTCTTCCGGGGGGGTAGGGAGGTGGGTGGGGTCGAACGGGGACCGGCGGGGCGGGTCGGCCGGGCGCGGGGTTCCGGGCCCCGGGCGGCTCCCGCCGGTGCCCGGTCCGGGCGTTTCCGGGGTCCGCCGCCCTCGTCCCGGCGCGGCCGTCGGCTCGGGCGTCAGCCCTTGACCGCTCCGGCGGTCATGCCAGTGGTGACCTTGTTCTGCAGGAACAGGAAGACCAGCAGGACGGGGAGCATGAAGAGGCTGGCGGCGGCCATGGTGGCGCCCCAGTCGGTGCCGAAGACGTTGGCGAAGGAGGAGAGCCAGACCGGGAGGGTGCGGGCGTCCTGGTTCTTGATGATCAGCGTGTTGGCGAAGGCGAACTCGTTCCAGGCGGTGATGAAGCCGAACAGCGAGGTGGCGAGCAGGCCGGGGGCCAGCAGCGGGAGGGTGATGCGGCGGAAGGCACCGGCCCGGGTGCAGCCGTCGACCTGGGCGGCTTCCTCCAGTTCGGCGGGGACGGCGGCGAGGAAGCCGCGCAGGGTGACGATGGTGAAGGGGAGGGTGGTCATGAAGTAGACCAGGGTGAGCATGCTGAGGCTGTCGAGCATGTCGGTGTCGCGGGCGATGACGTACATCGGGATGAGCAGGGCTTCCCAGGGCGCCATCTGGGCGGTGAAGACCAGCAGCAGGAAGGCCCGGCGGCCGCGCCAGCGCAGTCGGCCGACGGCGTACGCGGCGAGCAGGGCGACGACCAGGGAGAGCAGGACGGCGCCGAGGGTGACCAGCAGGCTGTTGCGCCAGTAGCCGCCGAAGCCGGGGGCGTGGACCGCGGTGGAGAAGTGTTCGAGGGTGGGGTGCAGCGGGAGGAGGGCGGGGGTGGCGGACTGGATCTCGGCGGTGGGTTTGAAGGCGGTGACCACCATCCAGTACACGGGGAACGCGGCGGTGGCCAGGACCGCGAGGGCGGCGAGGTTGAGCGGCAGTCGGCGCAGTCGGCGGGGGGCGAGGAGGCCGCGGGGGACGAGGGGGCCGCGGGGGGCGAGGAGGTTCACGCCTCGGCTCCTTCCTGGCGGTGCATCCGCCGGAGGGTGGTGACGAGCGCGGCGAGCAGGATCAGCACGGTGAGCGTGGAGGCCGCGGAGCCGAGGTCGTACTTGTGCAGGTTCTGGGCGATCTGGAAGGCGTAGACGGGCAGGGTGGTGGTGGCGCCGTTGGGGCCGCCCTGGCTGACCACCCAGATCTGGGCGAAGCACTTGAAGGTCCAGATCACTTCGAGCGAGGTGACCAGGGCGAACAGCGGCCGCAGGACGGGGACGGTGACCAGGCGGAAGGTCTGCCAGGCGCCCGCGCCGTCGATCCGGGCGGATTCGTAGAGCTCGTGGGGGATGGTGGTCAGCCCGCCGTAGAGGGTGAGCGCGGCGAACGGGACGGACTGCCAGACCACCAGCAGCACCAGGACGGTGAAGGTGGCGCCGGAGTGGGCGAACCAGGCGTAGTCGTGGTACCCGTGCAGCCCCAACTGGTCAAGTGCCCAGTTGACCACTCCGAAGCGGGACTGGAACAGCCACTGGAACACCGTGGTGGCGGCGATCACCGGGGTCGCCCAGACCAGCACCAGGGCGCTCATCACGGCCAGCCGCATCCGCCTGCCGAGCCGGACCAGCATCAGCGCGACCAGCGTGCCGAGACCGGTGATCAGCACGGTGTTGAGGGCGGTCCAGCCGAGGGTGCGGACGGTGACGGTCCAGAACTTCGGGTCGGAGAGCAGCTCGGTGTAGTTGTCCAGGCCGACGAACGGGGCGCCGCCGCGGATCAGTTCGGCCAGCCGGAAGTGCTGGACGGAGATCACCAGGTTGCGGGCGACGGGGTAGAGCAGCAGGTACGCCGCGCCCACCAGGGTCGGGGCGATGAGCAGGTAGGGCCGGATCCGGGTGCGGAGCGGCGGTGACGCGTCGGCGGGCACGGCGGGGGTACTCCTGTCGGGGTCGTGCGGGGCGGGCGGCGGGCCTGCGCGGACCGCGGGCCCGGGCAGGCGGTGGGCCCGGCGGGCCGGGCCGGGGAGCCCGGCCCGCGCGGGGGTCAGTTGCCGCTGAGCGCCTTGGTGATGGCCGCGCTCGCGGTCTTGCCCGCGGCGGACGGGTCGGCGCCGGTGAGGACCTGGGTCATGTACTGCTTGATCGGGTTGTCGGCCTCGACCGCGGCCCAGTCGGGCGAGTTGGGGGTGGCGTGGCCGTTGACGGCGCCCGCGGCCATCGCGGCCGCGCCCTCGTTGTCGCTGAGCACGGAGGCCAGCGTGGTCCGGTTGGGGACGTAGTTCATCTGCTTGGCGATCGCGGTCTGCCACTTGTCCCCGGCCAGCGCCTTGACCACTTCGTAGGCGGCCTGCTGGTGGCGGGAGGACTCGGGGACGATCAGGTCGGAGCCGCCGGTGAACACCGCGCCGGGCTTGTCGGCGCTCTTGCCGGGGATCGGGAAGAAGCCGAGCTTGTCCTTGAGCTCCGGGTTGGCCTTGAGGATCGCCGCGGCGCCGCCGGGGGTGGAGATCACCTGGGCGGTGTGGCCCTGGGCGAACACCTCGGCCTGCGGGGGCTTGGCCTCGTCGGAGTCCTTGGGTCCCTTGCCGAGGGCCTGGAGCTGCTGGTAGAAGCCGATCGCGGCCCTGGCCTGCGGGGTGTCCAGGGTGCCGGTCCACTTGCCGTCGGAGCCCTTGACGGCGAGGTCGCCGCCCTCGTCCCAGAGGAAGCCCGCGAGCACGTACCAGGTCTGGCCGGTCAGGTAGATGCCGTCGTTGCCGCCGGTGTTGAGCTTCTGGGTGTCGGTGATCCACTCCTCGCGGGTCTTGGGCGGGGTGGTGATGCCGGCCTGCTGGAACAGGTCCTTGCGGTAGATGACCACGCGGTTGGCGGCGTACCAGGGGATGCCGAACTGCTGGCCGCCGATGTTGCCGGGCGCGGCGAGGCCGGGGATCCAGTGCGCGCCGTCGAGTTCGGCGGTCTTGTCGCTGAGGTCGTGCACGCCGCCGCTGGCCGCGTACTGGGCGACCTGGGTGTTGCCGACCTCGATCACGTCGGGGGCGTCCTTGCTGGCCAGGGCGCTGGTGACCTTCTGGCCGATGCCGTCCCACTCCTGGATCTGCACCTTCAGGGTGATCCCGGGGTGGCCAGCCTCGAAGTCGGCCTGGAAGTCCTTCAGGAAGCCGTCGGTGACGCTGTCCTTCATGATCCAGACCGTCAGTTCGGCCGGCCCGGCCGACTCCTGGGAGCCCGAGCCGGAGCCGGAGGAGCAGGCGGTCAGGGTGGCCGCGCCCAGCAGCAGGGCGATCGCGGAGCGCAGGGTGGTCGGGAGTGCGGTGGATCTCACGGTGGGTGCCGCCTCGGGGTGCCTAGGGGTGCCGGTGGGGGTGCGTTCAGGGGAGCGTTCGGGGAGGGCCGACTGTTTACCAGTAGACTCAACTGGTCCGGTCGGTGGTAAGAGAAGGTGGCACAGCCGCTGCAGCCCGTCAAGGCCCTACGGCCCTCCCCATATGGCCGTTCACCTGCAAAGAAGGTTTCCGGTTCGGGCCTTCCGGGGCCGCGACGGCAACTGGTAAGGTCCGCGAACTGGTCTGGTATGGTCTGACCAGTTCGAAGTGAAGGGATGGCACGATGGCGACGGATTCGTCCGGCGGAGCGGGACTGAAGCGCGACCAGGTCCGGGAGTACCTGCGCGAACTGGTCGAGTCGCTGACCCCCGGCGACCCGGTCCCGTCCGAACGCGCGCTCTGCGCCCAACTCGGCGTCTCCCGCCCGACGCTGCGCGCCGGGGTGGACGAACTGGTGGCCGCGGGACTGCTGGTGCGCGAGCACGGGCGCGGCATGTTCGTCGCCCCCGCCAAGATCGTCCAGGAGCTGACCCCGTCCGGCGGCCGCGAGCCGTCCTTCAACGTGCCGCGGGCCTCCGGCAGTTGGACCAGTCGGCCGCTGGAGTTCAGCTCACTGCCGGCCGGTGCGGCGATCGGCCGCAAGCTGCGGCTCTCCCCCGCCGCGCCGATCCTGCACATCGTCCTGCTGCGCCTGGTCGACGGCGAGCCGATGGCCATCGAGCACCTGCACGTCCCCGCCGAGCTGCTGCCCGGCCTGGTGCCCGCCGACCTGGAGCACGGCGACCTCTACCAGCTCCTGGCCGTACGCGACGTCCACGTCCACGAGGCCGTCCAGGCGATCGAACCCACCGTGGTCAGCGACCGCGAGGCCCGGCTGCTGGCCGTCCCCACCCTCTCCCCCGCGCTGCGCTTCGACCGCCTGACCACCGACGCCTCCGGCCGCCCGGTCGAGTACACCCACTCGCTCTACCGCGGCGACCGCTACCGGATCGTCTCCCGGATCTCGCTCGCCGACCCCTCCCCCGCCACCCCCGGCGACTCCCGCCACCACCCCGGCATCCCCCCGGGCGACCTGACCACCCGCGGCACCGGCCCCACCGTCACCACGGGGGACATCCAGCCCCTCCTGTGAGCCGGACGGTTCCGACTCGGCCCGCGGCAGTGCCTTGTGCCGTCCCGCTTCGGCCGCGACTGAGAGGGGCGAGCCCGCCTCCGCGAACGGGACGGCGACCGGCGGGAGCGGCGGGGGCGATGCTGCCGCCGGGCTGTCGCTCCTCCCGTCGTGCACCGGACCGACCCGGGGGCGCCGTGGACCGGAAAGCCGCCGGGCGGCGCACGGTAGGAAACTCCCGCCGGACCACCGGCAGTTCACCGACGCCTCCGGGCGCGGCTCGATCGAGCGGCAGTGGGGGACGCCGCTGCGCGACGTCGGTCTCGGAAGCGCGGGCACCGTCCGGTTCCCGCACGAGGACGACGAGGAGGCCGACGCGGACCCGGGACGCACGGCCCCTGGAACCGATCCGGGTCGCACCAGCCCCGGCCCCGCCGCGGCGGACCGACCCGCCGGGGGCGGGAGCGGCGGGTCGGTGCTCAGTCGCGCGGGGCGCTGTACCAGCGCCACTCGGTGAGTCGCTCCCGGCCGGGCAGGTCGCCCCGGCCGGTGGCCCACAGCAGGGTGGGCCAGGGGGCGGTGTCGGTCGGCGCCGTGGGGAAGAGGCGGGCCAGCACCCGGGCGCTGATCCCGGCTGGTGCCGTCCATTCCAGGCCCAGGCCGAGCGCCAGGTCCTGGGCGTGGGCGAAGAGTTCGACCAGTCCCATGGCGGCGCTGCCCTCGGCGTCCGCCGTCCCGTAGCCGTGGAAGGCCCGGTCCTGCGGCCGGGCCGTCCGGACCATCGCCACCAGCAGCGCCCCGCACGCCTCCAGCACCTGCACCAGCCCCTGCGGCCCGGCCTCCCGCTGGGCGAAGACCACGTTCGCGGGCTTGCCCGGCGCCTCCCGCCGCCAGATCAGCGGCAGGAACCCCTCGGCGGGCGGTGACTGCGGTCCGAGTTGGGCGGCGTAGGAGAACAGGTCGTCCGCCAGGTGCTCGGCGGTCTCCCAGCAGCTCCACTCCAGCGTCCCGGCGGGTCGGTCCCAGTCGGCGGCCGTCGCCCGCGCCCCGCGCAGCAGGGCCACCACCAGCCGGACCCCCTCGGCGAGGTCGTCCGCCGTCACCGGGCCCACCGCGCCGGAGGGTTCCACACGTTCGTGATCAGCCATGGGCCGAGCGTACCCACCGGACCCCGGCAAGGCATCTCGACATCAAGCATCTTGATATCAAGACACTCATCGGGCAGAGTTGCTCCCCGCACGGACGAACGACCCCCACCACGAACGGGGAGAACGGGGAGCACCATGCGCGAGCGCGCGAAGCCGGACGGACTGGTGGCCCAGCTGCGGCGCCCGCCGGGCGGCCGGGACGGGCGGACGATGCTGTGGACGCTGTTCGTCGACCGCACCGGGACGGGCGTCTGGGCGGCGGTCTGCGTGCTGTACTTCACCGAGCTGGACGGGCTGACGGCCGCCCGGGTCGGGCTGCTGCTGGGGGCGTCCTCGGTGGCGGGCATCGCGGGCACCCCGCTCGCGGGGCGGCTGGCCGCCTCGTACGGGGTGCGGCGGGTGCTGATCGGGTGCCACCTGCTGCGGGTGGCGGCGCTGACGGCGGTGCTGGGGTGTTCGGCGTTCACGCCGTTGCTGCTGCTGGTCGCGCTGGCGACGCTCGGCGACCGGGCGGCCCGGGCGATGGAGATGCTGTACGCCACCGAGGTCGCGGGCGAGCGGCGCAGCGCGTACCGGGCGCTGTCCCGCACGGCGATGAACGCCGGGTACGCGGCGGGCGCCGGTGTGGCCGCGCTCGGGCTGGCCGTGGGCACCGCGGCCGCGTACCGGGCGCTGGTGGGGGTCGACGTGGCCTCCTTCCTGGTGGCGGCCGCCCTGGTGGCCACCCTCCGCGAACCGGAGCGGGCCGGCTCGGGCGCCGGCTCGGGCACGGGCTCGGGCTCCGGGCCCGTCGCGGAGCGCCCCGCCGCCCACGCCTCGCCCCGGCCCAACCCCTGGCGGGACGCCGGCTACCTGCGCTTCGTCGCCCTCGACGCGGTGCTGACCATCGACGACGCGATCCTCAACGTCGGCCTGCCGCTCTGGCTGATCCACTCCACCCGCGCCCCGCACGCCCTGGTGCCCGCCTTCCTGGCGGTGAACACCGTCGTCGTGGTGCTGGCCCAGTTGCGGGTGTCGGCCCTGGTCGGCACGGCCCGCCAGGCGGTCCGGGTGGTGCCGCTGTACGGGTTCGCGGTCCTCGGCTGCTGCGCGGCGGCGGCCCTGGCCCAGCGGACGGGGGCGGCGGCCGCCTCGGCGCTGCTGCTGGTCGCGGCGGTGCTGGTGACGCTGGCCGAGCTGGTCCGCTCGGTGGTCTCCTGGGAGCTGTCGGTGGCCCTGGCCCCGGAGCGGGCCCGCCCCGAGTACCTCGGGGTGGCGGGCATGGCCCACTCCACCGAGAAGGCGGCGGGCCCGCTCCTGCTCACCGGCGCGGTCCTGGTCGCGGGCCCGCTCGGCTGGCTCACCCTCGGCGCGGCCACCACCGCGGCGGCCTACGCCCAGCGCCACTACGGCGCCGGACGCCTGGCCCTCACCCGCTGAGCCCGCCTCACCCGCCGAGTCCGCCGAGCCCGACAGGCTCGACGAGTCCGGTGGGCTCGACGAGTCCGGCGGGCGCCACCGGCCCGGTGAGGTCGGCGACCTCCGCCAGCACCGTCCCGTACAGGTCGCCGACGGTGGCCAGCGCGGCGGCGTGCAACTGCGCCGCCGGGACGACCCGGCCGTCCGGCCCCGGCAGCGGCCGGGTCGCGCAGGCCTCGGCGACCACCGTGGGCCGCCACCCCTCGCGGAAGGCGCCCTGGGCGGTGAAGGCCACGCACATATGGGTCATGAACCCGGCCAGCACCAGGTCGCGCCGCGGCCCGTCGCCGTCGAACCCGGCCAGCACCCGGGCCAGTTCGGTGCCGTGGAAGGCGTCCGGGAAGGTCTTCACCACCACCGGCTCCCCCGCCGCCGGGGCGACCGGCGCACTGATCGCCCCGATCTCGGCCCGGATGTCGTACGGCGTCCCCGGCCCGCCGTCGTTGACCACGTGCACCACCGGCGCCCCGGCGGCCCGGGCCGCCGCCAGCAACCTGGCCCCGGCCGCCAGCGCCTCCTCGGCGCCGTCCAGCGCCATCACGCCCTCCCGGTAGGTGTTCTGGTAGTCGATCAGCACTACGGTGGCGTCGGCGAGCCGCGGCGGCGTGCCGTCCAACCCGATCACGGTGCGCAGCGTCGCGGACGCTTCTTGCATGCTCATGTCAGTAATCTCCTTCTGGTTCGGGAACGCCGGTTGAAGGGTGGGTGCCTGTGGTGGGTACCCGTGGTGGCCGCCTAGCGGCCGTCCGCCACCCGGAAGCGCTTGCGGTACGCGGCCGGTGTCGTGCCCAGGCGGCGGCGCACCGTGCGGTGGAGGGTCTCGACGGAGCCGAGACCGCTCGCGGCGGCCACGCGTTCGAGCGGCTCGTCGGTGCCCTCCAGCAGGCGCCGGGCGGCTTCGAGCCGCGCGGCTTCGACGTACGCCGCCGGGGTCGTCCCGGTCTCCTGCCGGAACACCCGCGCGAAGTGGCGTTCGCTGAGGCACATCCGGGCGGCCAGCGCGCTCGCCGAGAGGTCGGCGTCCGGGTGCTCGGCGATGTGCAGGCGCAGGTCGTCGAGGTCCCGGCGGGAGGTGGGCGGGGTGCTGAGCGGGACGGAGAACTGGCTCTGGCCGCCCTGCCGCTTGAGGTACACCACCAACTGCCGGGCGACCGCCATCGCCAGTTCCTCACCGTGGTCCTCGGCGACGAGGGCCAGCGCGAGGTCGATGCAGGTGCTGATCCCGGCGCCGGTCCAGATCGCACCGGAGCGGACGAAGATCGGGTCGGGGTCGACCGTCACCTCCGGGTGGTCGGCGGCGAGTTGGGCCGCCGTCGACCAGTGGGTGGTGGCGCGCCGCCCGTCGAGCAGCCCGGCGGCGGCCAGCAGGTGCGCGCCGACGCAGACCGAGGCGATCCGCCGGGCGGACGGCGCGAGCCGCCCCACCCAGGCGACCACGTCCCGGTCGATCCGGGCCCGGAAGCCCTCCCCGTCCGGCCCGGGCTCGACGGCGCCCGGCACCAGCAGGGTGTCGACGGGACCGGCGACCTGGTCGAACGTCAGGTCGACCGCCAGCCGGACCCCGGCGGAGGTCCGGACCAGGCCGTCGGCCGGCCCGGCCAGTTCCACCCGGTAGCCGGCCCGGCCGCCGCTCTCCCGCCCGGCCAGGGCGAACACCTCGGCCGGGCCGGTGACGTCGAGCAGGTCGACGTCCGGGAAGACCGCGATCACCACGCGGCGGTTGCTGGGCATGCCCCCATCCTCGGCCGCCCCGGCCGGTGTCCGCAATGACACCGTTCTGTCGGATCCGGCCATCCCCCCCGGCCCCGCCCACGTCCCCCCGGAGCACCGGAGCGGGCGGCCGGACGCCCGCGCGACGCCGCCGCACCGCACCCGAGCGCCCCGCCCGGTCAGCGGCTCCCCGCCCCGGCAGCCACCGCCCCGCTCAGCCCGCAGGCGCCCAGCACCCCGCCGCGGCGGCTGCGGCCACGTGGTCCTCGAAGGAGCGGGGCGGGCGGCCGAGTGCCCGTTCGACCCCGTCGCCGACCTCCGCGCCGCGGCCCTCTCGGACGTCCGTCAGCAGGTCGGCCAGCCGTCGGGCGGCCTGGGCGGGGGCGCCGTGCGCGGTGGCGGCGGTGACGAACTCCTCGGCGGTGACGTCCTGGTGGCGGACCGGGCGGCCGGTGGCGGCGGAGATCAGGGCGGCGGCCTCGGCGAAGTCGATCGCCCGCGGGCCGGTCAGCTAGTAGGCGCGTCCGGCGTGCCGGTCACCGTCCTCGGTGAGGGCCGCGGCGGCGACCTCGGCGATGTCCTCGGCGTCGACGAAGGGGGTGCGTCCGTCGCCGGTGGGCAGCGCGAGGAGGCCGGAGAGGACGGCCGGGCGCCAGAAGGTCTCGCTGAAGTTCTGGGCGAACCAGCCCGGCCGCAGGATCGTCCACTCGACGCCGCTATCCTGCACGGCCCGCTCGGCGGCCTTCAGCGGGTGGCTGTCGTCGGCCTCGCCGACGCCGTACGCGGAGAGCAGCACCAGTCGCCCGGCGCCCGCCGCGACCGCGCGGTCGACCAGCAGCGGGAGGCGCTCGCGCCGGTCGGTGGCGGGTCGCAGCTCGGGTTCGACCAGGTAGAGCGCCCGCACCCCGTCGAGCGCGGGCGCCCAGCCCGCGGGGTCGTCCAGGTCGAAGCGGTGGTTCCCGGCGCGGGAGGCGACACCGGAAGCGACACCGGAAGCGGCACCGGGAGCGGTGCGGGAGGCGGTGCGGACGGGGTGGCCCAGGGCGGTGAGGCGGCGGGCGACGCGGCGCCCGGTGGTACCGGTGCCGCCGAGTACGAGGATCTCGTTCATGCCCCCAGCCAACCCCGCCGGGTCGGGACGCTCCATGGGTCTCCGTCCGTGATCCCTTCGCGATCGTCCGGCAGCGGCCGGTCCCCTCCGCCCGTGACGGACGGCGCCCGAGGGGCCTAACCTCGGCGGTCATGGACGTCCTGAGCGATCTGCTGCACCGGGCCCGCCCCCGGCACTCCCGGGTCCACCAGCTCATCCAACGGCCCCCGTGGTCGATGGCCTTCGCGGATCCGCCCCCGCTCACCGTGGTCGCCGCACTGGACGGCCCGGCGTCCGTCCGCCTGACCGGCCACCCGTCCGGCGCCCCCGCGCCGCTCGCCCCCGCGCTGCTCGCCCCCGGGGACGTCGCCCTGGTCCGCGGCAGTGCCGGGCCGTACGTCCTGGCGGACCGGCCGGGGACGGCGCCGCAGGTGCTGATCCGCGGCGGGACCAAGCAGGTCGTCGACGGCGCCCCGGGCGTCGAGCGCAGCCTCGCGCCGCGCACGTACGGGGACGGGCTGCCCGGGGCGACCACGCTGCTGCACGGCGCCTACCGCTTCCACGGCGCCGCGGGCGCGCACCTGCTGGGGCTGCTGCCGCCGCTGGCCGTGCTGCCCGCCGGGGGCGGGACGGAGGCGGCGCTGCGGCTGCTGGCCACCGAGACGGCCCGGCAGGACCCGGGGCAGGAGGCCGTCCTGAACCGGCTGCTCGACCTGGTCCTGGTCATCGCGCTGCGCGCCTGGAGCATCCGTCCGGGCACCGAACCGCCCTGCTGGAACGCCGCGTTGGGCGTTCCGGCGGTCGGCGAGGCGATCCGGCTGCTGCACGCCGACCCGGCCCGCCGCTGGACGGTCGCCGAACTCGCCGCCCGGGTGGGCCGCTCGCGCACCGCCTTCGCCGCCCAGTTCACCCGTGCGGTGGGCGAGCCGCCGCTCGCGTACCTCACCGCCTGGCGGATGGTCCTGGCCGCGGACCTGCTGCGGGACACCGACGCCACCGTCGCCGCCGTCGCCCGCCAGGTCGGCTACCGGGACGCCTTCGCCTTCAGCACGGCCTTCAAGCGCACCCGCGGTCTCACCCCGTCCGCCTGGCGCGACCTGCCGGACGACTGACCCGGTCCCGCTCCCGCCCTCCCCCGCCGGGCGCCTGACGCGACGGCAGGGCCCCGCGGGCCGACGGAACCGCCCCCGGGGCCCTGGCTGCGCGCGGGTCGGCGCGGCGGTCAGTAGCGCTCCTGGCCGAACAGGTCGACCCGGATCGGCTCCGCCGCGGGGCCCCCGCCGGAGTCGGGGTCCTGCGGGGAGAGGGCGATCGCGATGCCCGCGACGGCGAGGACGACCATGATCCCGACGGCGAGCGGCAGGACGAACTGCGAGGCGGGCGTGCCGCCGCCGAGCGGGCGGCCGTCCAGGGCGACGGTGACGGCCGCCATCGCGGTGTAGTGCATGGCGACCACCGCGACGCCCGCGATCAGCGCGGCCCCGAGCGCGGCCGACAGGCCCTTGACGTTGAGCGTCATCCACAGGGCGGCGGTGGCCGCGACGACGGCGATCGCCACCGAGGCGACCACCAGCGGGGTGTCGTAGGAGACCGCGCCCTCGACCTGCATCGCGGCCATGCCCAGGTAGTGCATGACGGCCACGCCGCAGCCGGTGAGGACACCGCTGACCAGCAGGGTCCCGGTGCTCTTGCCCCGGTAGCCGACGATGCCGATGCCGAGGCCGACCACGGCGACCGCCACCAGCAGGCTGAGCAGGGTGAGCGGGACGTCGTAGGCCAGGCTGGAGGAGTCGACCGTGAAGCCGAGCATCGCGGTGAAGTGCATGGACCAGATGCCGCAGCCGAACGCGCCCGCGGCCAGCGCCAGCCAGCCGGAGCGCCGGTTCGGTCGCAGGGTCATGGCCCGCGCGGTGCAGCGCAGTCCGATCGCGGCCCCCACGCAGGCGATGAGGTACGCCACCACGGGGTTCACCCATCCGTACTGAAAGCCGTCGAGGTGGGCCGTGGTGCCGTGGTTCATGGAGGGTCCGATCAAAAACGTGTGCACGTGCGAGTTTGCCGCAGAGACAATGCCGCCCGGTAAGGATTGGTCTGCACCAAGGTCCGTGTTCGGCCTTCATGCCGCCTTTTCCTCCTCTCCGCATTTCCGCGGCGGGAGGCCCGGCCCGCTGTGGCAGGCTTGCCGACCATGGAACAGCGCGCCGCCACCACCGCCGGGCCCTCCGCCGAACCGCCCGAACCGTTGCTGGTGGTGGACGGCGCCAACGTGGTGGGCTCGGTTCCGGACGGGTGGTGGCGGGACCGCCGGGGCGCGGCCGAGCGCCTGCGCGACGGACTGGTGGAGGTGGCGGCGGCCGGGGTGCCCGGGGCGCCCGGGCCGTTGACGGTGGTGCTGGTCGTGGAGGGGGCGGCGCGCGGCGTGGTGGGGGTGCCGGGGGTGCGGGTGGTGTCGGCGCGGGGCAGCGGCGACGACCGGATCGTGGAACTGGTCGCCGCGGAGTCCGCGCTCGCCCCGGGCCGCCGCCTGCTGGTGGTGACGGCCGACCGCGGACTGCGCGAACGGGTCGCCGCCCTGGGCGCGGAACTGCTCGGCCCGCGCACCGTCCGCCCCGCCCCGCGCACGCACCGTCCGACCGACTGACCGTTCGTCCGCCCGACCGTCCGTACATCCGTCCGACTGGGCAGGCGGTCCCTCCGGGTGATGCGCGGTCAGCGTTCTTGCCTCACGGGTAAACTGACGGGCCGCCCGCCCTCCGGCTCAGGCCAGACGGGACCGGGCCCCGGCCGGGTGGGTGCGGCCGCGGGAGCTGACCGCGGGGCGGGTGGGGCGGCGGTCCGGACGGGGCGGCTGCTCGGCTCCGGCGGCCGGGGGGGTCGGCCGGGCGGCGAGCGCGGCCTTGAGCACGCGTACGGCCAACAGGACCGCGACGGCGGCGAGTTCGGCGGGTTCGGTGGCCCCGCGTTCGGCGGCGTCGCGCTGGCAGGCGGAGCACCAGACCGCGCTGGCCCGGCCGCCGTCGGGGTAGTCCAGGCCCACCGGCGCCAGGTAGTGGCAGCCGCAGGCCTGGCAGACGAAGAGCAGCCTCACCGCTGCACCACCCCCGAGCCCCCGCACACCGAGCACGGCGACCAGTAACTGCGCTGCACCGGTTGCTGTCTCCCCTGCCGGTCGGTCTCCACGGAGTGCTCCGTCTTCTCCGTTCCGCGCGCCCCGCCGCAGCCGGGGCAGGTCTGCTGCTCAGCCATCGGTCACCTCCAGACCACAGACCGTAGCGCGCCGACCCCGTCCGCGACAGCGGTTCGCGCTCGGAGCACACCCGAGCTTTGCCCACCCGCCCGGCACCGGCCCGGGACCCGCCCGGCACCGGCCCGGGACCGGTCCGGCGGCCGCGTTGCACCGGGGGGCTCGGAGGGTACGCCGCGCGCCGGGTCGGTGCCGCGTGCGCGGTGTCCGATTCCCGCCGGTCGGGTGGGCGGCGGTGCGCGATGATCGCGCGCATGACCACCAACTCGCAGGGCGTCCGGATCGAGCACCGTGGCGCCGTCCCCCGGGTCCACCCCACCGCGTACGTCGCGCCGACGGCCACCCTGGTCGGCGACGTCCGGATCGGCCCGCGCGCCCGGGTGATGTACGGCGCGGTGCTGGACGCGGAGGGTGCCCGGATCGAGGTCGGCGAGGCGGCGGTGGTGTGCGAGAACGCGGTGCTGCGCGCCTCCGCCGTCGCCGCCGAGCAGCCGGTGCTGGTCGGCGACCACGTGTTCGTCGGCCCGCACGCGACCCTGCTGGGCTGCACGGTGGAGCGCGCCTGCTACCTGGCGACCTCGGCGAGCGTCCTGCAGGAGGCCGTGGTGGGCACCGGCTCGGTGGTCGCGGTGGCCGCCCTGGTGCACACCCGCACGGTGCTGCCCCCGGAGTTCTTCGTCCCGCCGTGCACCACGGCCCTCGGCGAGCCGGTGCGGCTGCTGGCGCCGGGCGACCCGGAGCTGCCGCAGGCGATCGGACGGCTCGGCTTCGCGGGGACGGCCTTCGGCGTCGACGCCTCCTGGACCGACCGCGTCGCCCGGCACGAGCGGATCGCCGAGGTCCGCTCGGCGGAGTTCGGCGCGCACCTGGACGACCGCCCCGCCGCCCACTGAACCCGGAGCGGCGATGCGGGCGCGCTACGGCGCAGCGGGCGGCCCCGCGCCGGGCGCGGGCTCCGGCGTGGCGTCCGGCCAGTCCGCGGGGGACGCCTCGACGTCGTTGCCGCGCACCCAGACGGTGGAGACCCCGAGCAGTCGGCGCATCACCGCGAAGCCGCCCTCCCAGCCGTCGGGCAGCCGCAGCCGGCCGAACCGGATGCTGCCCGCGCTGAACCGGGTGTCGCCGCTCTCCAGCAGGCCGGTCCAGCTGGGCAGGCCCATCTCCGGGACGTTGCCGGTCAGTTCGGCCTGGACCTGGATCTCCAGTCCGTCGGCCAGCAGCAGGGCCGGGCCCCGGTACACGGGTGAGGTCATGCCTAGAAGGGTGCGGGAGACCCCGGGACCGGCGCAAATCACGCAATCCGGGTGACTCCGGGCGGGCCGATGCCGTTTCGTTGGATGGAGTCATCCGTTCCGTAGCCGTCCGGCCACCTTCCGCCACCCCACGTTATGCAATATGACATTGCACGGTCGGGAAGGGCCCGGCTGGAGTAGCAACGGGAGAACCCTCATGAACAAGCCCCTGGCCGTCCTGGCCGGTGCGGCAGCCCTGGCGGCGACCCTCACGGTCCCGGCGGCGGCAACCACCACCTCCGACACCGCGCAGAGCACCACCGTGTGCAGCCCGTACGCCCTCCAGGGCGGCCTGGCCACGCACGTCTGCGCGGAGCGGACGGGTGACCAGGTCCGGCTGTACGGCACCCTCGCCCTGGCCGGGCCGCCCTCCCCCGGCACCCCGCTGCCGTACCGGAAGGAGGTGACCGTCGCGCTGACCGGCACCACCCCGGCGGGCACGGTCGACCGGTACGTCCTGTTCACCGGCTCCTACCAGGAGGTCGGCGGCGTCACCGGGACCGTTCCCTGCGACGCCCCGGTCCGGGGCGGCTTCTCGGTGTCCTCCTACCCGCTGGGCCCCGACCCGGTCCGGCTCGACGCCGTCCTCCCCTGCTGACACCCGCCCCACCGGCCCGCCCCCCGGCGGAGGGGCGGACCGGCCGGGCGTTCCGTGTCCGCCCTCGGCGATACCGGTGCGCGGCGGCCCCGTCGCGGGGGAGGCTGACGGCATGACAGCGCGCATCGAAGTCGTCCTGGGCGACCTCACCGAGCAGGACACCGACGCCCTCGTCACCGCCGCGAACGAGTCCCTGCTCGGCGGGGGCGGCGTGGACGGGGCGGTCCACCGGGCGGCCGGGCCGCGGCTGGCCGAGGCGGGCGGGGCGCTGGCCCCGTGCGAGCCGGGCGACGCGGTGGCGACCCCGGCCTTCGACCTGTTCCCGCCCGTCCGCCACGTGATCCACACCGTCGGCCCGGTCTGGGACGGCGGCGGGTACGGCGAGGCGGAGACCCTGGCCTCCTGCTACCGCCGTTGCCTGGCGGTCGCCGACCGGCTCGGCGCCGCGAGCGTGGCCTTCCCCGCGATCGCCACCGGCGCGTACGGCTTCCCCGCCGACCTGGCCGCCCGGATCGCCGTCGACACCCTCACCACCACCCCCACCGCCGTCGCCCTGATCCGCCTGGTCGCCTTCGACGCGCCGTCCCACGAACTGCTGCGCGCCGCCCTCGCCGAGGGCTGACCCGCTACCAGTTGGTCGTCACCCGGTCCGCGACGGTGAAGGGGGTACCGCAGTCCGGGCAGCTCGCGGGGCCGAAGAGGTGACGCAGGGCGTGGGCGAGGGTGCGGTGGCCGTCGGCGCGGGCGCGGTCGTGCAGACGGCGGGCGGCGGCGGGGATATCGCCTTGCCCGGTGCGGCGGGCGGGTGTTTGGGTGAGCGGGTGCTGTTCCAGGAGGAGTTGATCGCGAAGGTCCGGAAGGCGTGCGAGGCGGACGAGGGGTTGGACGCCGCGCTGATGTACGGCTCCTTCGCCGCCGGGGAGGCGGACGAGCACAGCGACGTCGAGTTCTGGCTGTTCTTCACCGCGCGCAGGCGCGCCGAGGTCGATCCGCGCGCCTGGTGCGAGGCGGTCGCACCGCTCAGCTACGGCCTGCTCAACGAGTTCGGCTCCTACGTGGCGTTCTTCCCCGGCCTGGTGCGCGGCGAGTTCCACTTCGCGACGGTGGACGAGATCGCCGGGGTGGCGGACTGGCCGGCCCGCGGCGCCGCGGTGGAGCGGATGCTGGTGGTGGACCGCCGCGGGGCGCTGGCGCCGGTGCTGGCGGGCCTGCCGCAGCGGTACGTCCCGCCGGTCGACGACCCGGGCGTGCTCGCGCAGTACTGCGACCCGTTCGCCAACTGGCTGGTGCTGGCCCTGCACCTGGCGGCCCGGGGCGAGGACCTGCGGGCGTGGGACGCGCTGGGGCACGCCCAGCGGCACCTGCTGTGGATGGCGCGGCTGGCCGAGGAGTCGACGGCGCACTGGCTGACCCCGTCGCGCGGCGCCGAGCGCGAGCTCTCGGCCGCGACGGTGGCCGGGCTGCGGGCGGCCACCTGCGCCGCCGCGCCGCGGGAGCTGACGGGGGCGCTGCGCGCCGCGCTGGAGCTGGGCCGCCGCCTGTGGCCGGTGATCGCGGCCCGGTACGGGCGCACCGCCCCGGTCGAGCTGTTCGCCGAGGTCGACGCGGCGCTGGCCCGCCGCGCGGACGCCTGACGGCGCCTCACCCCCCGGCCCCGGCCCCGCCCCCCTCCTCGTCCTCTCCGAGGAGGCGGCGGAGCAGCGCGTCGAGGTCGACGTGGTCCCGTTCGCAGCCGACCGGGACCACGCACTCGGTGCGCCGCAGGAAGGCCCGGAGGGCGGGGGCGGGGACGCGCAGCAGGGCGCTGGCCTCCTCGCCGTGCAGCGAGAGCAGGACGTGGCCGCGGTCGGGGCCGCGTCCGGGGGTGACGGACATGTCGCCGAGGCCCGCGGGGCGGGTCAGTCCGGCGAGCAGGACGTCGCGGGAGAGCGCCCAGGTCACGGGTTCGGGCAGGTCGGCGTGGTTGTCGAGGTGGACGGTGTAGGGCTCGTCGGCGCGGTAGCGGAGACGGGCGACGACGGGGACGTGCAGCCCGGGGGCGAGGACGACCTCCACCACCAGGTGCACCGTCGGCCGGGCGGTGCTGCAGCGCTGCGGCGGCACCAGGAGCGGGTCGGGGTCCTCGAAGTCGGGCTCCTCGGCGTCGAGGTCCTCGAAGTCGGGCTCCTCGGCGTCGGGGTCTTCGAAGTCGGGGTCCTCGAAGTCGTCGAAGGGGTTCACCGGGCCCCGCCCCTTGCCCGCCCCGCCCAGGGGAGAAACGATTCTTCACTTGCTCCGCGGTCACCCGCTGCGCGCCGCAGCGCCTCTGGAACGTGCACGCCAGGACAACGACGCCGGGCCCGATCGGTGACACCCCGCTCGGTCCGTCCCCGAACGGGCCCGCTCCGGCCGGGCCCGTTCGGGGACGGGCCCGCCGCGGCCGGGGCCGCTACGTCCGGGCGAGCCGGCGGGCCAGGTCCTCCAGGTAGGCGTCCCCGTACGCGTCGGCCAGGTCGTCCAGGTCGATCATCGGCGGGATGTCGATGACGGGCTGGCGCTCGACCAGGAACGCCACCGTCTCGCGGACGATCCGCCCCTCGTCGCCCCCGGCCAGGCCGGGCCGCTCCAGCACCCCGTCGGTGACCCGCACCTGCGTCGCCGCCTCCACCGCCCCGTCCGCGACCCGGACCAGGTACTCGTGGTCGCCCAGGGACTCCACCCGGATGTCAACTGCCATGGCGCAGGTCGTCCTTCCCGTCGGTGCTCGGCCGTGCGGCGCTCCCGGTGCCGCGTCACCTGCCGGTTCTGCCGACGGGTGGCGGCCGCCTCCACCATACGACCTGCGCGCACCGCCGCCGCCCGCCGCCGCCCGTCCGCCCACGGGGTGTCAGCTCCGGCCGAAGCAGCGCTCCAGCTCGTCCAGGTCGTAGAAGGAGGAGCCCTCGGCGATCGGGTGGCAGTCGGCCTTGAACGCGGTCTCCCGCTCGTTGTAGAGCATCCGCACCAGGTGGCTCGGCTCGCCCTTGCCGTCGGTGGCGGACCGGTACACGTCCCACTGGATGTTGGCGGCCATCGGGGAGACCTGCGCGCCGCGCCACGGGTTGTTCGCGTAGCTGTAGGGCTCGGCCGGGTCGGCCTGCCGGGTGCTGCCGGGCAGGCCGAGCAGGGCGGCCAGCGGCTCGATCTCCTCGGCGTGGGTGAAGCGCAGCACGGCGCCCGCGGTGCCGGTGCCGTCGGCCCGGTGCTCGGCCTGGGCGAACAGGTCGTCGAGCAGGACGCCCGCCATCTTGTAGGTGACGGTGCGTCCGGTGAAGCCGGGGCCCTTCTGGTAGAACTCCTCGGCGTCGTCGAGGTAGCCGAACCACTGGGCGTCCGGGGGCGTCAGGAAGCGGTCCAGGTCGGTGCCGTGGGTTTCGACGGCCAGGTCGGGGGCGGCGCTGTAGAGCGCGTACAGCGCGCGGGCGAAGGCGGTCTGCTGCTCGGTGGTGAGGGTGTCGGCGAAGGCGGCGGTGAACAGGCGGCGGACGGTGTGCCGGGCGGCCTCGGCGGTGCGCGGGTCGGCGTCGACGGCGGCCAGGGCGGCGGCGAGCTGCGGGTCGTGGGCGAGGTACGCCTGGTAGTCGGCGTTCTGCGGCTGCTTGTGGAAGTACAGCAGGTTCTTGTCGGTGACCGGGGCGGCGATCACGCCCGCGAGGGCGGGTTCGCCCGCGACCAGCCCGGCGGTGAAGGCGTTGGCGCTGGCGGTGGCCCGGGTGACGCCGGAGGTCTCGACCACGATCGGCTCGTGCCGGGCGGCGATCGCGTCGAACAGGCCGGGCAGCCGCCGCTCCGTCCGCAGCGCGGTCTGCCGCTGCTCGTCGGCGCCGCGGGCGGAGAGGTTGCCGTAGCCGATCGAGGCGGCCGCGGCGAGCAGCGTCCTTACCTGCGGGGCGAGTTGGGCACCGAGGCCGGTCAGGCCGTCGGCCTGCTCGGCCCGGGCGAGCAGGGCCAGCACGGCGTCGCCGTCCTCGCTGTCGCTCATCGCGCGGGAGCCGTGCCGGGCGACGTTCTCGGTGAAGACCGGCGTGTAGCCCGCGGGGACGGGCTGGTAGCGCCCGGGGTCCTGCTGCGGGGCGTAGGGGGTCTTGGTGCCGTAGCTGTCGCTGCGGGCCTGGCCCTGGGCGTCGGCGGTGCCCGCGGTCGCGAGGGTGGCGGCCAGGGCGGTGGTCAGGGCGGCGGCGAGCGCGGCGGTGCGGTTCACGGTGGGAGCCTCTCGGAGCGGAGGTCGACCGGTCCGTCCCGGTCGACCGCCGCACCCTGCCAGCCCTGTTCGAACGGCCGCCCACCCGCGGCCGATCGCCCGGCGTCCCCGGGGTGAACGCCAGGTCCCGCGCCGGGAGTTCCCCGGGCCCGTGCGGGGTGTCAGCCGACGACCGCGACCGGGGCGTCCCAGGCGTTGCGGTCGACGGTGACGGTGGCGCCGCCGTAGGTCTCCTTCTGGTTGATCTGGTACTGGTGCCCGCGGCGGTGCCCGCTCCACAGGCCGGAGGCGAACGGGAAGCTGCCGGTGGTGTCGGCGGCGCCGTCGTAGCGGGCGTACCACATCGCGTCGGGCAGGTCGGGGGCGTTCCTCCCGGCGGCCTCGGCGATGCCCGCGGCGCTGGAGGAGGCGAAGCCGTAGTACCCGGCCCAGTAGCCGGAGCCGTGCACGGCGCGGTTCCAGGACTGGACGTAGGCGAGGACGGCGTCGGCGCAGGAGGTGTCGGCGGTGTTGTAGGCCTCGACGTCGAGGTAGAGGGTGCTGCCGGGGCGCATGCCGAGGGCGGCGGCCTTGGCGACGGCGTCGTTGCCGTCGGTGGTGCCGAGCGGGACGGCGGTGTCGGCGGTGAGCTTCTCGGGGCTGCTGCCGGTCTGGCAGGGCGGCTGGGCGCCGACGTACAGCGGGATGAGCTTCCAGCCGCTGCTGCTGACGGACTTGACCCAGCCGGCGGTGAGCTGGGGCTGGGCGCAGCCGCGGTTCCTGCCGCCGATGTAGACGGCGGCGGCGCCGTAGGGGCTGGTGCCGCGCCAGGCGTTCATGGTGGCGAGGCCGGGGGCGGTGCAGGTGTCGAAGGCCAGGCCGGTGAAGGTCTCGGGGGCGGTGCCGGGCTTGGCGACCGGCGCGGCGGGCGGGGCGGCGGCGGTGCCCTTGCCCGTCGGGCTCGCCCCGGAGGCGGAGGCGGACGCCGAGGGGGAGGCCGGGGCCGACGCGGAGGCGGACGCGGACACCGAGGCGGAGGCAGAGGCGGACGCGGAGGTCGACGGCGAGGCGGCGGCCTCGGCGCTCCCGTCGGGTATCGGCGTGCCGGTGCCGCCCTCGGCGGTGGCGGCGGGGGCGGCCGCGGGGTGCTCGTCGCCGCTCCCGGCGGCGGCGAGCGCGGCGGCGCCGGAGCCGATCACCAGGACGGCGGCGGCGGAGAGCAGGACGGCGCGGCGGTTGCGGGGGCGGCGGCGTCCGGACGACTCGCGGGCGCGGTGGTTCGACACGTGCTCTCCACTGGGGGTGATCATGCGGTGGTTCCGCACACCATAGCGGGTACTTGGCGAAGCCTTTACCCTCTGCCCGGGCGGCGGGGGCGGCCCCCTAGGATGGAGGGCGAACTGTCCGAGTCGGGCGCGGGGCGGCCGTGCCGGAGGGAGTCTCCCATGGAGTTGGCGGGCGTCGACCCGGGGCACGGCGAGGGCGACGAGGGCGGACGGCCGCGGCGGCGCGGGCAGGGCGAACTGGCCACCGAGGTGCTCTCGGTGCTGCACCGGGCGCCGGGGCCGGTCACGGCGTCCTGGGTGCAGGAGCAGTTGGGCGGCGAGCTGGCGTACACCACGGTGATGACCATCCTGTCGCGGCTGCTGGCGAAGCAGGCGGTGGTGCGCAGCCGGGCGGGCCGGGCGTACGTCTGGTCGGCGGCGGCGGACGCGGCGGGGCTGACGGCCCGTCGGATGCGCCGCCTGCTGGACACCGAACCGGACCGGGACGCGGTGCTGGCCTCCTTCGTGACGGCGCTGACGCCCGAGGACGAGCAACTGCTGCGCTCGCTGCTGAACGCGGCGGAGCCCTCCCCGGGGGGCGGGAGCCGGGGCGACGGGCGCTGAGCGATGGGCTTCTTCGTCTTCCTCCCGCTGGTGCTGCCGCTGACCTCGCTGCCGATCGCGCGGCTGGCCGAGCACCACCTGCACCCGCGCAACGCGGTGCGGCTGCTGTCCTGGATCGGCGTGACGATGGCGGTGTGCAGCACGCTGGCGCTGGGCCTGCTGTTCGTGGTGGGCACCGCGCAGATCCCCGGGAACCCGCTGCCGGACAGCTGGTCGGACCCGGAGATCCGGACGGCGGTGCCGTTCCACGAGGCGGTGGGCACCACGGCGGTGGTGGGCCTGGTGACGGTGCTGACCGCCTGTTCGCGCTCGCTCCGCCGCCACCTGCGCATCCGGGCCCGGGCGCAGCGGGCGCTGGCCCTGGTGCCGCTGCCCCCGGCGCCGCTGGACCCGGACCTGGTGGTGCTGCCCGACCCCGAGCCGTACGCGTACGCGGTGCCGGGCGGGCCGGGCCGGGTGGTGGTGTCGACGGCGATGATGGACAGCCTGGACGCGGACGAGCAGCGCGCGCTGCTGGCGCACGAGCGCTCGCACCTGGCCAACCGCCACCACCGCTACCTGCTGGCGGCCCAGTTGGCGAGCTGCGTGAACCCGTTCCTGCGGCCGCTGCAGAGGGCCGTCGGGTACGCGACGGAGCGCTGGGCGGACGAGGAGGCCGCCGGTTCGGTCGGTGACCGCCGCCTGACCGCCCGCGCGGTGGCCCGGGCCGCCCTGGTCACCCGTGGCAGCGGCCCGGCCCCGTCCTTCGCCGCCTTCGCCGCCCCCGGTCCGGTGCCCCGCCGGGTCACCGCCCTGCTCAGCCCCGCCCTGGGCGAGGCCTGGCCGCCGCCCGCCTCGCCCGCGGGCCTGGCCGCGATGGTCGCCGCCGCGGGCACCGCGGTCTCGGCCGTCTCGGCCCTGAACGCGGCGGTGGCGCTGCTGCTGCTGGTCAAGGCGGCGACGCCCTGGTGAGGACCGGCCGCCGCTGAGGGCCGCCCGAGGGGCGGGCACTCACCGCACTCACTGTCCCGTATCGCCCGTGCCGCCCCCGCCGGCCCCGGGCGCGGTCAGGCCGGCTCGGGCAGCGGGAAGCTGCGGCGCATCAGGGCGTCGAAGGCCGCGTCCGGCAGCAGGCGCTTGGCGAGCATGGTGGAGCGGGCCAGCGCGCCGATCGCGTACCGGGCGCGCGGCCGGGCGACGGTCGCGGCGCGGACGATCACCTTGGTCGCGGCCTCCGCGGGAACGGCGCCGTTGCGACGGGTGAACGTCCGCTGGGCGTACATGTCGACGAGCCGGGTGCGGAAGGAGCGGTACGGGTCGGCGGGGTCGGCGGCGGGGTGCATGGTGCCGACCGCGGTGGCGCCGAACTCGGTGATGGTGGGCCCGGGTTGGACCACGACGACCTCGATGCCGAACGGTGCGACCTCCAGCCGCAGCGAGTCGCTGATCGCCTCCACCGCATGCTTGCTGGCGTGGTAGAAGGCGCCGCCGGGCGGAGAGAAGCGGCCCGCCATCGAGGAGATGTTGACGATCCGGCCCCGCCCGGCGCGGCGCATCCCGGGCAGCACCAGCTGGGCCATCCGGACCAGGCCGAAGACGTTGGTGTCGAACTGGGCGCGGACCTGGTCCGGGGTGGCGGACTCCACCGGCAGGTGCAGCCCGTACGCGGCGTTGTTGATCAGGACGTCGACGCTGCCGTGCGCGGCCTCGACCGCGGCGACGGCGGCGGTCATCGAGCGCTCGTCGGTGACGTCGAGCGGCAGGGTCGCGATGCCGAGCGCGGCCAGGTCGGCGAGGGTCTCGGGGCGGCGGGCGGTGGCGTACACCCGGTGGCCGAGGCCGTGCAGGGCCAGGGCGGCCTGGCGGCCCATGCCGGAGGAGCAGCCGGTGATCAGGACGGTCCGGGGCGGGGTCATCGGTCGGCCTTTCGGTGGAGGAGGTCCCAGACGGCGGCTTCGGCGCGGTCCAGGTCTTCGGCGGGGAGGGCGTCGAGGCCGCCCGCCGGGCGGAGGAGCTTCACCAGGCCGGCGAAGGCGCCGAGGGCGAGGCCGACCAGCTGCTCGGCGTCGCCGTCGCGGATCGCGCCGGCGTGCTGGCCGCGCTCGATGAAGTCGGCGGCCAACCGGTGCAGTTCGTCGGCCAGGGCGCGGCTCTCGGGGTCGAGGAAGGTGTCGTGCTGCTGGTGCTCCAGGAACACGAAGGCGTCCGGATGGGCGCTCGCGTAACGGGTGAAGCCGCGCCAGAAGCGGGCGAACTCCTCCCGGGTGGTGCCGGTCGGGCCGCCGTCGGCGAGCGCTCCGGCGAGGGTGTCGAGCAGGGTGCGCTTGGCGTGCCGGAACGCGGCGTTGCCCAGCGCCTCCTTGCTCGGGAAGTACCGGTAGATGCTGCCCACGCCGACGCCCGCGCGCTGGGCGACGGCGGGCATCTGGGTGCCCTCGTAGGTGCGCTCGGCGAACAGCGCGAGGGCGGAGTCGATCAGCAGCCGGTCCAGGTCCGTTCGTTTCGGCGTCACGGAATGAATGTTCATTCCGCTGAGTGGCGGATGTCAAGCAATCTCGCTCCCTCGGGCACCGGATCCCCGGAGGTCGTACCGAGCACGTCTCCTCGCGGACCGGTCGCCCTCCACCGGACCGCGGCTCTCGGCGAACGCGGCACCGCTAGTCGATCGAATGCCGGTTGGCCCGACTCCACGCGACCCGGCCCCGGAGCTCCTCCAGACGGCCTTCGGCAACCCAGGTGGCCTGGGGTTCGTGGCCCTGCTCGGCGAGGCGGCGAACAGCGTCGACGCTCTCCTCCTGGACGGCGATGACGGCGTCGACCAGCCCTGCCGTGCCCGTGACACCGTACGCGGCGGCGAACACCTCGAGGCGGCGGCGCCGGTCGGGCGGGCGGGGGTGGCGCAGCCAGCGCACGCACTCGGCGTCGTCCCGGAACGGAACGGCGTACTCGAGCGCGTAGGCGACGTCGTGCAGCCGCCGTGCCGGACGGGCGTGGTCCCAGTCGAGGATCCCGATCGGCCGGCCGCCCCGCCAGACGACGTTCCACGGCCCGAAGTCCCCGTGGCAGATCACCTCGTCGCCCACCGGCCCGGCGGTCCCGGTGGACCAGCGGGTCGTACCGGCAGGACGGTAGTCGGCGACGGCGTCGTGGTACTCGCGCAGCAGACGGGCGAAGGCGATCAGGCCCCGGTCGTTCACGACCCCGGCCCAGCCGTCCGGACCGGATGCGCCGTCGATCCAGGTCAGCACCTCCCTGCCCTGCCCGTCGAAGCCGAGCACCCGGGGCGCCCGCTCGTAACCGACGGCCTCCAGATGGCGGAGCAGCCCGTGGACCGCCGGTGTCCACGGCCCCGCCGGTCGGTGCACCGTGTTGCCGATCCGCTCCACGCGGCCGAGGTCCCGAGAGGTCACGTGGCCAAGGTGACGAAGTATCGGCCGGGACGCAACCGACTGTCGCCTGCGAACCGTGGAGGCCGCCGGGTCGAGGCGGACGGACCGCTCGGCCGTCGGCCGCCCCGAGGTGCGCCGCCCGTCCGGCAACGGGCCGCGCAAGGAGAGCGGGCCCTCGTCCCGGCAGGGCCGCGCCCGGTCACGCGTCGGCGACGTGGACGACCCTCCTGAACGTCTCCGCGTCCCGCAGGTGGGCGACGATCCACGCGGCCACCGTGGCCCGGGCGGCGGTGCCCGCGCGGGGGAGCGGGTGGTCGTACGAGGTCCGCGGGCGCGCGGAGGCCGGCCCGTCCTTGAGCACGGGGACGCGCACGACCGTCCACGGGGTGTCGGACTGCGCGAGCCGGGCCTCCATCCGGACGAGGTCCTGGTGGATCTCCCGGTACAGCCGGTCGACGACGAGAGTGGTCACCAGCCGCTGGGCGAAGGGCAGCCGGGAGGTGTCCAGCCCGGCCGAACTCATCGCGACCAGGTGCCCGACGCCGCCCGAGGCGCAGGCGGCGGTCAACTCCCGTGCGCCGTCGGAGAAAACGGTGGTCGCTCCGCGTCCGGCCGTGCCGAGCGCGGCCACGACGGCGTCCTGTCCGGCCAACACCCCGTGCAGGGAGCCGGGGCGGCCGACGTCGGCACGGGCGGTGAGCGGGGTGCCGCGGGGGAAGGCCGGGATCTTGGCGGGGTCGCGGGCGACGGCCGTGACGGTGTGCCCGGCGGCGAGGGCGAGGTCGACGACCAGACGGCCGGTGCGACCGTTGGCGCCGACGACGGCGATCTTCATCGGTTCCTCCTACGTGACGGTGGGGGCGGTCCTCGCGATCCGCGACCCGTCCTTGTGATTCATTCATACGAGCTGTATGAATGAATGAGTTTCACCACAGGGAACCAGCAGCGGACAGCCGGCGCAAGCCCGAAGGAGCGAGCGGACATGGGAGTTCAGCACACCGACCTGGACGGCAAGGTCGTCGTCGTCACCGGGGGAAGCCGGGGCATCGGCGCGGAGACCGCCCGCGCCTTCGCCCGCCAGGGGGCCGCCGTCGCCGTCCTCGGCCGCGACGGGGCGGCGCTCGCCGCCGTCACCGCCGAACTGCGCGGGATCGGGGACGCGGGTGCCCTCGGCCTGGTCGCCGACTGCACCGACGCGGCGGCGCTCGCCGAGGCCGCCGAGCGGATCGAGGGCGAGCTCGGCCCGGTCGACGTCCTGGCCGCCTTCGCCGGGGGCGACGGCTACCCGGTGCCCACCGTCCGGGAGACCGAGGAGCACTGGCGCTCGGTGGTGGACGGCAACCTCCACGCCACCTTCCTCACCGTCCACGCCTTCCTGCCCGGTCTGCTGGAGCGCGGCACCGGTTCGATCGTCACCATGGCCTCCACGGCCGGCCGGCTCCCCGGCGGCTCCTCCGCCGCCTACGCGGCCGCCAAGGCGGGGGTGCTGATGTTCACCCGCCACCTGGCCCTGGAGGTCGCCGGCCGGGGCGTGCGGGTCAACGCGATCGCACCCGGCGCCGTCCGTACGGAGACCACCGCCGAGCGGATGCCGCCCGAGGTCCGGGCGGCCGTCGCCGCCGCCCACCCGCTCGGGCGCCTGGGCGAGCCCGAGGACATCGCTTCGGCCGCGCTCTTCCTGGCCTCCGGGGCGTCCTCCTGGATCACCGGCCAGACCCTGGACGTCAGCGGCGGCCGGGTCATCCTCTGAGCGGCCCACCGCCGGGATCGGGGATACTGCCGACGCGGAGCGCGCACGTGCTGGCAGGGCGGAGGAGGACGGGATGAGCCCCCGGTCGTACCGGATGGGACAGCGGCAGGCCGAGGTCGACGAGACCAGGGCCCGGATCGTCGCGGCCGCGAGGGCCCAGCTCACCGAGAGCGGGACCCTCTCCCTCGACGCCGTCGCCCGCCGGGCCGACGTCGCCCGCGCGACCGTCTACTACCAGTACAAGTCCAGGACGGGGCTGCTGGAGGCCCTGTGCGACGCCCTCGCGGCCGAAGGCGGCATGGCCCGCCTCGCCGAGGCGTTCGGGCACCCCGACCCCTGGACGGCGGTGGACCGCTTCGTCGAGGTGATGGCGGGCTTCTGGTCGGTCGACCCGGCCTGCACGCGACGGCTGCGCGCCCTCGGGGCCCTCGACGAGGAGGTGGGACGGATCATCGTCGAGCGTGACGCCCGTCGGCGCCAGGGCGCCTCCGTCCTCGTCGGCCGACTGCCCGACGCCCCGCCCGGTGCCGCTTCGCTGCTGTACGTCCTGACCTCCTTCGAGACCTTCGACGCGCTCGCGTCCGAAACCCCCTCCGCGGCCCCCGGGGGCCCCTCCCCCGGATCCCTCGAAGCCGCCGTTCCGTCCGTCATCAGGCTCGCCCGCGCCGCCCTCGGCGCGGCCTCGGGTTAGGCCGCTTCTTTCCGATCATCGGATCGTTGGTTTGATGTGTCGCCGCCTGATGCCCAGTGGGCGCGGACAGAGCCGTTGCCGCCGGACCGGAGCCCGTCAGAAGGGGCCCGGCCGGCGAGCCGCCCGACCATGTCCCCGGACGCTCCCGCGGCGGACCGACCGCCAAGGTCCACCTCGTCGCCGACGGACGCTGCAGGCCGCTCGCGCCGCCAGGACCGACGTCCCGGTGCTGTGGCCCGATGCGGAATTGATATGAACACGCCACTTCATGTTCATGATCACCGGTGATCGTACACCGCGGGAACGACCGTTCACTTTTCGTGGAAAGAGGGACGATGCGCAGGGTTTTCACGGCACTTGCGACCGGGGCGATCACGGCGGCGCTGGGGCTGGCCACCGTACCCGCCCACGCTGCCACGACCGACGTGAACATGTCCTTCGGCATGTCCTACGGCAACAGCACCACCTCGGGAACGATCCACTTCACCGACGGCTACACCGCCACCGTCTCGGGCGCGGTCCACGCCGCCAGCGGACAGCGGAGGATCTGCAGCGAAGCGACGAACGGCGACTACTACCTGAGCGGCCCCTGCAGCGCGTGGGCATCCGCAGGGGGCGCGAACCAGCCGTTCACCTTCGACCTGCGCATCCCCCTCCCGGGCGGCGTCCAGCGCGTCTACCTCACCATGTACGACGAGGGTGGCAGCGGAGTGGCCCGTGAGTACTGCACCCGCAACGGCTGCACGAGGGTGTACTGACCGAGCGGCTTGAGGCGGTTGATCCCGCACTCCGCCGCGTGGCGCTTCTGGGCCTGCTCGGCCTGCACCGTCCCCCATGGTCCGTAGCGCGCCGACAGGTCCCTCCACGGCATCCCGGTGCGGGTGCGGAACCGTATGCCGTTGATCAGCGGCCGCTTGGTGCGCAGCGGAGGCCGGCCGGGCTCGACACCCTGCGGCAGCAGCGGTTCCGGCGCGGCCCACTGGGCGTCCGTCGGATCTCCCCGGGCCGTGGAACGTGATCATCGCATGGCCTTGGTCCACTTCTGGGGGCGGGCCGCTTCCTTCAGCCGGTCCTCGGTGACGGCTCCACGGGTGGCGGCTCGGATGAGTAGCGAGCCCTGTTGGCGTTGAAATGGGCGAGGTAGTAGGTGACACCGTCGAGGTGCAGCTCCATGGGCGGAGGATCGGTGACCAGGGGGGACCAACTGTGCCGACCGTCCAGCTGCGCCTCCATCTTCGGCGTGTTCCAGGAGCGCGCCCACCTCTCCGCCTCTTCCGGGGACCACAGGAAGCGGGCGCCGGACTCCTTCTCCTCGCCGGGCTCCGCCGCTGTCAACGCCCTCACCAGCGCCGGGCTGTAGACGGCGCGGACCCGGAAGTTCACGAGGAACCGCCTCTTGATCACGATTCGCGCGTAACGACGGCTGTTGCCCCGGTGCCGCCCGGCCACGATGACGCTTTCGCCGCCGTCGCCCCAGACCGGCGGTGCGACCCACACCTTCGCCCCCGGCGCGAAGTGCCGATGCCCCTTGCGAATCTCCAGCCCGCCTTCGCCCTGGCTGGTCTCCGGGGCGATGTTGGCCACGATGCACAGGCCCAGCGGCTCAGGTCCGGTTCCATCCGTCATGGCTGCCATCATCGCCAGGCCCGCACACGGTGTCGCGTTCTTTTTGCGGGCCGGACTCGTGGCGCGGAGCCGTCGCGACGCCGGGAGCGTGCTGGGCGCAGCCATCGACGAGCGGCTGTGACCAGCACTTTCACGACACGCCCCAGGGCCCGTCCGGGACTGCGGGGCGCGCGGCCGGTCTCGGTCGACGCGGGGGACGCCGCCCGCCTTCAGCCGGTGGGCCTGCATCTGCCGGGTGGTCGCGGGGGGACGGAGGCGGGGCCCCGGCGTTCAGGTGCGGCGGGCCCTCCGGGTGCGGAGCGCGCGCAGGCCGACGGTCAGCAGGGCGGCGGCGAGGGCGGCGAGCATCCACGGAAACTGGGCGCTGACCAGTTTCAGGCCCTCGGTGCCCAGCCCGGTGCCCCGGTACTTGTCGCCGCGGGCCAGGCAGTCGACGCCCCCGGCCGCCAGCAGGGTGACCACCGGGGCGCCGCTGACCACCCACCACCAGCCCGCCCGGCTGCTGACCAGCGCGGCCACCACCGGCCCGAGCACGGCGCAGACCGCGTAGCCGGCGCCCAGGCCGGGGCCGGCCAGTTCGTCGGCGAGCGCGCCCAGCACCGGGAGGCCGAGCGCGGGCAGGACGGCGGGCGTCCGGTTCCACGCCCGGCCGCCGCGCCCGGCCGCCCGGCGGGACCCGCCGCCGCCGTCGGGGGCGGGCCGCTCCTCCCGTTCGTCCCGCTCGTCCCGTGGCAGCGGTGCGCCGCCGTGCGTGCCGACCGGCCCTCGCCCCGTCATCGCCACCTCTCGTCCACTGCCGCGCCGCGCCTGCGGCGTCCGACCGTTCCGGGCTACAGACGCGTGGCGGGCACCCCCGGTTCCTCTACGCCGCCGTAGAAGTTCGTGCGAGGCGCACAAATCCGCTCCGGGTACGTAAGCTCGCCCCAGGTCGCCGCCCGGCTTCGAACGGCGACCGGCAGAACGCGACAGCCCGGAGAACTCCGGCGACACGTACGGGAGAAGGAGTCAGCGGTGGCGGAACGCGGCGCGAAGTGGCCGTGGGCGGTACTGGCGCTGGCCGTCCTGGGGATCTGGCTGTACGAGCGCGGCGACGACCACCCCGCGCCGCCCGACGCCGCCCCGGCCGCCACCGCCTCCCCCTCCCCTTCGCCCTCCGCCTCCCCCGCGACCGCCTCGCGGCCCCCGGGCGACTACGCGCCGCGGTACTTCGCGGCCGAGGTGAAGCAGTACGCGGCCGAGGCGGGGGTCAACCCGCAGCTGGTGATGGCCGTCCTGTTCAACGAGGCGTACAAGCCACACGGCCCGGACGTCGAGCGCGCCTGGCAGAAGATGAAGCCCGACGCCTCGTTCGGCATCGCCAACATGCACCGCGCCGCCTACGAGGAGACCCGGCAGGGCCGCCCCTTCGCCGACCGCCCCTGGGAGGACCTCCCGGACGACCCGGCGCTGGCCGTCCGCGCCGCCGCCTGGTACCTGCACGACCTGGGCGCCCAACTGCCCGCGCACCCGGCGGCCGCGCTGAGCCGCGACGAGCTGATGGCCCTGGGCTACAACACCGGCGCGGGCAACATGCTGCTCTTCGCCCGCGGCACCAAGCCCGGCGCCGAGGCCCGCGCCTACCTCGACAAGCTGCACGGCAACTGGTCCAGATCCGCGGAGGCCCTCGCCGCGCACTGACACCCGCCGACGGCGCACCGGCAGCGCGGCGCAACGGTCGGATAGGATGACGCTCCGTCAACTACCGCACAACGGAGGGTCACCGTGTCCGACGACCTGCTCATCGCGAAGATCAGCCACGGCTTCGACCACCTCGACGCCGACGGGGACGGGCGGCTGACCGAGCACGACCACGTCCTGATGGGGCAGTCGGTGGCGCGCGCGCTCGGGCACCCGGCCGGGTCCGCGGAGGAGCAGCGGATCGTCGGGGCGTACGTGGCGATCTGGCGGGAGCTGCACCTGCCGTACCTGCCCGCGGGGGCGCAGGAGATGGGCCGGGCCGAGTTCCTGGCATCCACCGCCTCGCTGGCCGACGACCCGGAGGCCGCGGAGGCGACGCTCGGGGCGCTGGCCCGGGCGTTCCTGGCGGTGGCGGACGCGGACGGCAACGGGCGGGTCGACGCGGACGAGTTCTTCGCCTTCCAGCGCGGCCACTTCCCGCAGTTGCGGCGCAGCGAGGCCGACACCGCCTTCGCGCACCTGGACCGGGACGGCGACGGGGAGCTGTCCGCGGCGGAGTTCGAGCGCGCGATCGTCGAGTACTGGACCAGCCGCGACCCGGCCGCCCCGGGCAACTGGTGGGCGGGCAGCCCGCAGGGCGCCCCGGACCCGACCGCGTCCTGACGGCCGCCCCGGCGCTCAACTGGTGCCCGCCGGTTCCGGTTTGACCGGGCGGCGGCGCCCGGGAGAGCCTGAGCGGCATGACGGAGCACGCCCTCGAGCCGACCGACGGCCCCCACGCGCTGGACGACCTGCTGGACGCCGCCCGCGCCGTGGCGGTCGAACGCGGTCACACCGAAGTCACCACCGCGCACCTGCTGCTGGCGCTGCGCGGCCAGGTGCCCGGCGTCGCGCCCGGTGCGCTGGCGGAGGCGGTCGACCGGGCCCTGGCCACGCACACCTGGTGGCCGTTCCCGGTGCCGCCCGGCGAGTTCCCCCCGCTCTCCCGGTACGCGGGCGAGGTCCACGCGCGGCTGCTGGAGGGCGGGCCCGGCCCGCTGGCGGCGCGGGTGCCGCTGGCCGTCCTGGAGTGCGAGCTGGCCGGGCCGGGTCGCCTGGCGCTGCACGCGCTGGGCCTGACGACCCGGCGGGCGCACCGCGAGCTGGTCAGCGCCGCGACCGGCTGACCTTCGGCACCCGCCGGGCGGCGGACCGGCGCTCGGCGAGGTCCGCCACGTCCCGGGTGACCAGGGCGCGGGCGACGGGCAGGCCGGTGCCCGCGGCGGCGGCGAGGCGTTCGCGGACCTGGCGCGGGGTGCGCGGCCGCCAGCCGGGGCCGCAGTCGCAGGCGCCGGAGTCGAAGCGGACGCCTGCGTGCAGCAGTGCGGTGAGCGCCCGCCAGGCTGCGGCGTCCCGGCGGCGGGGGACCTCGAGGTGGCGCCCGGCGTCGATCAGCGGGCCGCGGCAGCGCGGGCAGAGCGCGGTGGTGCCCGTCCGCTTGTAGGAGGCGCGGCAGGGCGGGCAGACGTGGTGTCGGCCGGGCGCGGTCGGGGCGGTGCTCATGCCCGCCATCCTGACGCGCCGCCACCACCAGCGGCCACGCGTTTTCCGGCGACCCGCCCGGGCTGCGGGGTGGAACGGCGCCCGGCGGGCACACTGGCGGCATGACCGATTCCCGCACCGGGGGCACGGGCCCCGCACCGCCGCCGGACCACGACGAGGCGCACGGCGGGGGGCTGGGCGGGCGGTTGAACTGGCTGCGGGCCGCGGTGTTGGGGGCGAACGACGGCGTGGTGTCGACGGCGGGCCTGGTGGTGGGTGTGGCGGGCGCGAACGCCTCGTCCACCGAGCTGTTGACGGCGGGTCTGGCGGGCCTGCTGGCGGGTTCGCTGTCGATGGCGGCGGGCGAGTACGTGTCGGTGAGCACCCAGCGGGACGCCGAGCAGGCGGCGCTGGCGCTGGAGCGGCGGGAGCTGCGGCTGACGCCGGAGGCGGAGCTGGCCGAGCTGGCGGGCCTGTACGAGGCGAAGGGGCTGGATCCGGAACTGGCCCGTCAGGTGGCCGTGCAGTTGACCGCGCACGATGCGCTGGCGGCCCACGCGGAGACCGAACTGGGCATCGATCCGGACGAGTTGACCAATCCGTGGCACGCGGCGTGGGCGTCCTTCGCGGCGTTCACGGTGGGTGCGCTGCTGCCGCTGCTGGCGATCGTGCTGCCGCCGCAGTCGGTGCGGGTGTGGGTGACGGTGCTGGCGGTGCTGGCGGCGCTGGTGGTGACGGGGTGGGCGAGCGCCCGGCTGGGCGGGGCGGAGCCGCGGCGGGCGGTGCTGCGCAACGTGCTGGGCGGCGGGGTGGCGATGGCCGTGACGTACGCGGTGGGGGTGCTGATGGGGGCGTCCACCGGCTGAGGGTCGGACGGGCGAGGGGCCCGCGGCCGGGTTCGGTTCGTCCCGGTGGCGGGCCCCTGGTGGGCGCGGAGGTCAGTGGCGCAGACCAGTGGCGCAGGTCAGTAGCGCAGGTCAGTAGCGCAGGTCGGCGGCGATCCGTCCGGCGTCGGAGAGGGTGCCGTCGGGGACGAAGCTGACGGTGGCGCCGGTGTCGAGGACGCGTTCGATGACCTCGTCGACGATGTCCGCGCGGGCGCCGGGCTCGTCCTCCTCGGCGGGGACGAGGTGGTCGCCGTCGTCGCGGGCGGTGGTGCGGAAGTTCTCCTCGACCACCAGCAGGGCGATCCGGCCCTCGGCGGCGGTCTGCCAGACCTCGTCGAGCCCGGCGGCGAAGGCCTGGCGGCCGCGGGCCTTGTCGAGGCGGGCGAGGGCCTCGGTGATCTCCTGGTCGGCGTGCGCGCGGACGGCGGGCTCGACCGTCTGGCGGACGGTCTCGGCGGTGGCCTGGGCCAGGCCGCCGTGCGGGATCTGCGAGGTGGTGGCCTTGGTGATCGGGCCGACGGCGTCCAGCAGGGCGAGCGCGGGGGCGTCGCCGACCACGTACAGCGGGCGGGGGTCGGCGGCGAGCACCTTGCCGATCGCGGTGTCGGCCTGCCGCAGGAAGGTCTTGGTCTCCTCGTCGCGGAAGGTGCTGGGGGTGTCGCCGATCCGCTCCTGGCGCTCGGGGTCGGGGTTGTCGTAGACCCGCACCAGCGGGAAGCCGTGGGCCTGCTCCTCGGTGACGCGCTCCTGGTTTCCGCCCCACAGGACCACCCGGTCGGCGGCGACCGCGAGCACCCAGTACGGGCGTTCGGCGATCTGCGAGGAGACCAGGTTGCGGGTCAGGAAGGTGTCGGACAGGACCACCCGGGCGGGGGCGGTGCGGCCGAGTGACCAGACCTGGTGCTCGCCGGGGGCGACCAGGATCGCCAGGCCGTCCTCGGCGTGCACCAGGTCGACCTCGGCGACCGCCCTGTCGAGCTGCTCCAGGACGTCGATCCGGGTGGCGCGGGAGACCTCGGGGTCGGCCTGGACCCTCTCCTTCGCCTCCGCCACCAGGTTGCGCAGGCGCACCGGGTCCTGCGCGTTGTCCGGCTCGCGACGGTGCGTGGGCATCAGGATCGACACCGCCGGGTACGGGCGGGGCCGACGCAGCTCGGCGAGGACGGCGGGGCTGAGGGCGGGGTGCATGGAGACCCTTTCCGAAGGCGGTTCGGCCTTCTGTGCGTGGACGCGCGAAGCCTGTGTTCTGCTCCCGAATGTCCCAAATGTACCTATCCGCCCCCTGGCTTGCCCTTCGGCGCGTCGAACCGCCGGACGCGTCGGGCCCGGCGGCGGGCCAGCTGGTGGACGGCGACCAGGGCGGCCGCGCCGAGGGCGTAGCCGGGCAGGTCGGACGGGTCGAAGGTGGTGCCCAGGACGAGGCGGGCGAGCAGGCTGTGCCGCCCGAGCCCGGCGGGCAGCCCGCTCGCCTGGAACAGCTCCACCGCCCAGCTGGCGGCGAGCGCGCTGCCGCCCGCGGTCCACGGGCCGAGGCGGGGCGCGGCGGCCATCAGCACGGTGTAGAGCAGCGCGGTGTACAGCGCCCCGCCGAGCAGGGCGGCCGCCCGCCCCGGCACCAGCCCGGGCAGCGCCAGCCCGAGCAGCAGCACGGCGGCCGCGCCCGCCAGCCAGTACGCCCGGGCCCGTCGCTCCCCCGGCGGATCGGCGCCCTGACCGTGCGCCATTTCCGGTGCGGGGCCCGGTCGGTGGCTCTCGGGGCGGGGCGGCGGGCGCCGGTCGGTGGTGCGCATCCGCCCAGCCCATCACACGGGGCGGCGGGCGCGGCCGCCGGGGCGGGTTCCCGCCGACGCGGGGGCGACCCCTACGGTGTGGGCATGCGGACCATCGAGTTGACCTGCGACCCGGCCTTCGACCGGGCGGTGCGGGCGGTGTGGCGGCTGCTGGCCGACGGCGGGGTGGACTCCCTCGCGGACAACCCGCACCCGGGGCACCGCCCGCACCTGACCCTGGCGGCGTGCGGGGAGATCGCGCCGGACCGGCTGGCCGCCGTGAGTGAACTCCTGTCCGCCGCACTGCCGTTACCGGTGCGGCTGTCGGGCCTGCTGTCCTTCTCCGCGCGCAGCCGCCGCCGGGTGCTGACCTGGGGCGTGGTGCCGGGCCCGGAGCTGGTCGACCTGCACCGCGAGGTGTGGCGGCTGCTGGCGGACGCGCCGGACCCCGACCCGCACTACCTGCCGGGCCGCTGGATGCCGCACCTGGGCCTGACCCGCCGGGTGAAGCCGGAGGCCCTGGCGCTGGCGCACCGCCTGCTGGGCCGCCACCCGGACCTGGTGGGGGCGTTCGACGCGGCCCGCTCCTTCGACGCGGGCAGCCAGTCGACCGTCCCGCTCGGCGGCTGACCCGCCGTCAGGGGGCCGCGGTGAGCGCGGTGAAGAACCGCCGGACGTCCTCGGCGAGCAGGTCGGGCACCTCCATCGCGGCGAAGTGGCCGCCGCGGTCGAACTCCGACCAGTGCCGGACGCGGTAGCGGCGTTCGACCAGCGGGCGGACGGCCAGGGTGATGTCGTGCGCGAAGACCGCGACGCCGAGCGGGACGGGGCAGGGGGTGGCGCCGCGCGGGGTCTCGCGGGCGAGGCGGGCGGAGGAGGCGGCGGTGGCGGTCAGCCAGTACAGGCTGACGTCGGTGAGCAGGCGCTCGTCGTCGACGGGGGTGGCCGGGTCGGTCCAGTGCGCGAAGCGTTCGGCGATCCAGGCGAGTTGGCCGACCGGGGAGTCGGTGAGGGCGTAGCCGAGCGTCTGCGGGGTGGTGGCCTGCAGGGACTGGTAGGGCGGCCGGTTGGCCTGGAGGGCGCGGACGGTGTCGAGCCGGGCCTCGTCGGCGGCGGAGAGCGGTCCGGCGTCCGGGTCGGGCGGCAGCGGCAGGTAGGTGACGTGCGCGCCGACGACCCGGTCGGGGGCGTGCGCGGCGAGGGCGGTGGAGATGCCCGCGCCGAAGTCGCCGCCGTGGGCGCCGTAGCGTTCGTAGCCGAGGCGGTGCATCAGTTCGGCCCAGGCGCGGGCGACCCGGGCCACGTCCCAGCCGCGTTCGCGGGTGGGGCCGGAGAAGCCGAAGCCGGGGATGGACGGGACGACCAGGTGGAAGTCGCGGCGCAGCGGTTCGAGGACGTCCAGGAACTCCAGGAAGGAGCCGGGCCAGCCGTGGGTGAGGACCAGCGGGAGGGCGTCGGGGTCCTCGGCGCGCAGGTGCAGGAAGTGGATCCGCTGGCCGTCGATCTCGGTGGTGTGGTGCGGGAGTTCGTTGAGCCGGGCCTCGTGGGCGCGCCAGTCGTAGCGGGTGCGCCAGTGCTCGGCGAGTTGCCGGAGGCGGGCCAGCGGGAAGCCGTAGTCCCAGCCGGCGCCGTCGATCTCGTTGGGCCAGCGGGTGCGGGCGAGGCGGTCGGCGAGGTCGTCGAGGTCGGCCTGCGGGACGTGGATGCGGAAGGGCTCGATCATGGGGTGTCACCTCGGGGTGGCCGGTGGCGCAATCGTTAGCGCCACAAACGTTCGTCGCACTAATGAAGGTAGACTGTTAGTGGCACTAACGCAACAGTGGGAGGACCGAGCATGAGCCCCGCACCCGAGGACGCCACGCCCGAACGGCTGCGCGCCATCCCCAGCCGCCTGCTGGCCGGGGCCGCCGCGGCCGCCGACCGGCTGGTGAACGAGCGGCTGGCCGCCGAGGGGGCCCGCAAGTGGCACTTCGCGGTGCTGGTCGCGCTCGCCGAGACCGGCCCCGCCAGCCAGTCCGAGCTCAGCCGCCGCACCGGCGTCTACCGCAGCGACATGGTCGCCGTCCTGAACGAGCTCGCCGAGGGCGGCTACCTGGTCCGCGACCCCGACCCGGTCGACCGGCGCCGCAACGTCATCACCCTCACCCCCGCCGGCCGCGACCGGCTGCGCCGCCTCGACGCCCTGGTCACCGCCGCCCAGCAGGACCTGCTCGCCCCCCTCTCCCCCGCCGAACAGGCGGAACTCACCCGCCTGCTCGCCCTGCTGGACGCCCGCCACCGCCCCCCGCACGAAGGCTGACGGCCCGCCGGGGGGGGACCCGGCGGGCCGTCGGACGGCCGTCAGGACGCCGTCACCAGTCCGAGTTGCTCGCGCCCAGGCCCAGCAGCACCTGGTCGAAGCCGTTGCCGTCGTTGTCGTCGGTGTACGACAGCGCGAGGGTGCCGAACGGGGAGGAGGCCACCGCGAGCTGCTCCTGGCGGCCGGTGGTGTCCCGGCTGACCGACTGGGCGGGCAGGCGGCCGGTAGTGCTGCCGTCGGGGTTGAGGCCCCGGGCCCACACCGCCGGGTCGGCCCCGGCGACGCTCCAGCCGACCACCACGGCGCGCTGGTCGTCGATGCCGATGCTCGGGCCGCCGGCCCCGGTGCCGGTGGAGACCTCGACCTCGGCCGCCCCCGGGGTCCCGGCCGCGGTGAAGGACCGGGCCCAGACGCTGCGGGTGCCGGTGTGGTCGGACTCCCAGGCCACCGCGAAGTCGCCGTTGAAGTCGGCGGCCACCGCCGGGTGCTGCTGCTGTCCGGCGCTGATGCCGTTGGCGCTGCGGCGGGTGAGCGTGACGGCCCCGTTCGCCTTGGCCAGCCCCACCAGGCCGATCTGGTAGTAGCCGTTGCCGTCGGTGTCCTCGTCCCAGACCACCACCGCGTCCCCGGAGGCGGAGGTCGCCACGTCCGGGTTGTGATGGGCCCCGCCGGTCGCGTTGACCGTCACCTCGTACGCCTTGGTGGTCGTCCCGGTGAACCCGGCCGCCTTGACGGTGGCCGCCGCGGTGCCCTGGACGTCCTCCCAGACCACGGTGAACGCGACCGCGCCGGTGCTGCCCGGGGCGCCGTCCGGGTCGACCGCGACGCGCGGGTGGACCTGCTGGCCGTCGGCGTTCGCGTTGGCCCGGCCGGAGCCGAGGACCGCGCCGGTCGGGGAGAGCACCCGGTAGACCACGTTGTAGTAGCCGTTGCCGTCCGGGTCCTCGGCCCAGACCACGACGGCGTTGCCCCGGTCGTCCAGCCCCACGTCGGGCTGGAGGTGGCGCCAGGCGGTGCCCGCCGTCCCGCCCGCGGAGAGCTTCTGCTCGTAGACCGCCGTGCCGTCGTGGAACACCCGCACCCACACGTCGCTGTGCGCGTCGTCGGCCGGGTCGGTGGTGTCGCGGTCGTCCTCCCAGACCACCGCGGTGTCGCCGCGGCGGTTGGCCGCGACCGCGGAGGTGTCCTGGTCGCCGGTGGCGTCGCTGTTCGCGGCCGTCCAGCTGGTGGGTCCGGCCGCGGCGGCCGGGCCGGTCAGGGCGAGGACCGCGGCGAGGGCGGCGGCGAGCGTGCCGAGCAGCGGGAGCTTACGCATCGGCCAACCCCGGCTTCCCGTCGTGGATGACGAAGGTCCGGGCGGTGGTCGCCGCGGCGCCGTGCTCGGTCACCGTGGCCACCGACCGGAAGTCGGCGGTGATCTGCGCGGGCGTGATCCGGGTGCGGACGTAGCCGCGCCGGTCGGAGTAGAAGCGCAGGTGCGGGTTGAGCGACCCGTTGGGTACCGCCGTGGTGGCGCTGCCGTTGCCGCCGCTGGTGATCGAGGTGCAGACCAGTTCGGAGCCGATCGTCGCCGACGACGGGTTCGCGTAGTCGGCCTTGAGGTCGTTGCCCCAGGAGGCGTGCACGTCGCCGGTGAGGACGACCGGGTTGCGCACCGCCCGGTCGACGATGCCCTGCTGGATCCGCGCCCGGCTGGCCCGGTAGCCGTCCCAGGCGTCCATGTTCATCGCCCCGGCCGAGTTCACGTTGCGGGCGAAGAAGACCTGCTGGCCGATCAGGTCCCAGGTGCCCAGGCGCTGGCCGAGCCCGTCGAGCAGCCAGGCCTCCTGGGCCGCGCCGGTGATCGAGCGGGAGGCCAGGTCGGCGTCGGCGCAGACCTTCGTCCCGTCGCCGCAGGCCTGGTCGTCGCGGAACTGGCGGGTGTCGAGCATGTGGAAGGTGGCCAGGGTGCCCCAGCGGACCCGGCGGTAGAGCTGGATGCTGTTGCCCGAGGGGGTGGCGGCGGCGCGCAGCGGCATGTTCTCGAAGTACGCCTGGTACGCGGCGGTGCGGCGGGCCGTCCACTGGGCGGCCGTCAGCACGGGGCTGCTGTCGGCGCGGACCATGCCCGCGTAGTTGTTCTCCACCTCGTGGTCGTCCGGGACGACCAGCCACGGCGCGATCGCGTGCGCGGCCTGCAGGTCCGGGTCGGTGCGGTAGAGCGCGTAGCGGCGGCGGTAGTCGGCCAGCGAGACGATCTCGCTGCCCAGGTGCTGGCGCACGCCGTTGGTGGTGGCGCCGCCCTCGTAGATGTAGTCGCCCAGGTGCAGGATCAGGTCGGGGCGGTCGTCGGCCATCCGGCGGTAGGCGGTGTAGTAGCCGCTCTCGTAGTGGGCGCACGAGGCGAAGGCCATCGTGAAGTCGCGCCCGACGGTGGTCGGCGACGGCGCGGTGCGGGTGCGGCCCACCGGGGAGACGAACCCCTGGGCCCGGAACCGGTAGTAGTACTCCGCGTCCGGGGCGAGGCCGCCCGCCAGCACGTGCACCGAGTGGGCCTGGGCGTAGCGGGCGGTGGCCGTGCCGGAGGCGACCAGGGTGGCGAAGCTCTCGCTGGTGGACACCTGCCAGTCGACCGCGACGTCGGCGTCGGGCATGCCGCCCTGGCCGTCCGCGTTGGTCGGGGCCGGGGCCAGGCGCGTCCAGAGCACCACGCTGGTGTCGTCCGGCTCACCGGAGGCGACGCCGAGCGTGAAGGGGTAGGGGGTGGTGGCGGCGGCCGACGACTGTGCCGACGCCCCGAGTTGGAGCGCGGCGGCGCCCGCGGTGGTGAGCCCGCCGAGCAGGAAGATGCGGCGACTGAGGTTGCTCATGGCCGCCCATGCTGGCGGGCCCGGGTGAACTCCCGACCCTTCCGAGGAAGCCGTCAAGTGTCGTGGTGGAGGCGCGAGTTGACATGTGCTGACGGTGCGTCGGGATCAGTGCGCCCGGCAGGGGGCGTACGCGTACGGGGCCTTGAGGCCCTGGACGGGGCGCAGTTCGGCCGTCCACTCGCCGGAGATGACGCCGCGGCGCAGCAGGAACAGCTGGTTGGCGCGGCGGCGCAGCAGGGCGCGGTACCGCTCGGCGGTCTCCTCGCCGTTGACGGCGAGCTCGGTGACGAACTCCTCCAGCAGGCAGCTGCCGCACGCCCCGCCGAGGTGGTGCCGGTCGCGGGAGATCCCGGCCGCCTCCAGGCCCCGGACGGTGACGGTGCCGTCGGGGCCGACGCCGACCAGCAGGGCCTCCGGGGAGCCGTCCGCGGTGCAGACCGCCAGCAGGCGGGCCCGGAACGCCTCCGGGTCGACGGCGACCAGCGGCTGGGTCATCCGGCGGGCGGCCACCGCCAGCAGGTGCGCCAGCACCGTGGCGACGGCCGTCACGCAGCCCGCGGCCAGCAGCCAACCGGGGCCGTCGCCGAGACCCAGGCCGACGGCGACGCCCGACCAGAACAGCGCGGAGAGGTAGTCCCGCGCGCGGGCGCCCTGCCACGCGAAGATCCGCAGCGCGGACCAGCCGGCCAGCACCGGGATGACCACCAGACCGACGGTCTGCCACACGCTCATGCCTGCCCCCTGACTTCCCCTCAGCTGAGGATGTCCGCGCAACGGGACCGCCAACCTCCACCCGGGGACGGGGTGGGACGGGCGCTGCGCGCGGCGGGCCGGGCCGGCGGTGGCCCGTTCGTTCCTCGGCAACCGAGGCAGGCGGACGCTGTTCGAGGTGCGCCCGGCCCGGGCGGTGGCGCTGACCGAGTCGGCGGACGGGCCGCTGGTGTCCTGAGCGGCGCGCGGAGCGCCGGTCGGTCAGCAGTGGCAGGAGACGTCGAGCAGCACGGTGTCCGGGTCGAGGGCGTCCAGGTAGGCGTTGGCGTCGGCCAGGTAGTCGGGGTCGTCGTGCTTGTCGGTCCAGCTGCCGTCCAGCCGCAGCAGGGCGTACCCGGGGACCGCGTTGGCGCGGGCCAGTGCGGTGTTCCGGGCCCGGTCGCCGGTGAACCGGAAGGGCCAGTGGAGCGGGGCGGGGCCACCGGCCTGCCAGGCGTCGTGGTGCTCGGCGGCGAGCCGCTCGTGGGTGGCGCGCAGCGCCTCGAAGTCGAGCAGGCCGCGCGGGCCGCCGTCGCAGCGGTCGGGCAGGCCGAGCAGCAGGTCGCGCTCCTCGGGCACGTCGCCGTAGCCGTCGTACCTGGCCAGCAGCGGGCTCGCGGCGGCGTCCGGCCGGTGCAGCAGCCGCGGGCCGCCCAGGCGCAGGGCCAGGCCGTCCCACTTGCCGCGCGGGTTGTGGGTGGCGAGGAAGTAGCCGCGTCCGGCCTCGTCGACGTAGAGGTGGCTGCTGTGGCCCGGAGCGTTGCCGGTCCAGGCGTTCATCGCGCGGGCGACCTCGGCCCAGCTGACGTCGTCGCGGTCCGGGACGATGCCGCGTTCCCGGTTCGCCCGCACCCAGTACTCGTCGTTCGGGTCCTCCGGCTGGTAGTCGCGGTACTCGGGCACCTCCAGCTCGCTGAAGTAGGGCCGGAGGGCGGCGACCGCGGCCTCCCGGTACTGCGCGGGCGGCATCGGGGGCAGGACGACGAGCATGTCGTACGAGGACACCGGGCGCTCCTCTCCGTTCGTCGGCGGATCCGTTCGTCGGCGGACCACATCCTGGCGGACGGGGGTGCGCCGTCGCACCCGGGTTTCCGGGCCGGGCGGCGGGTGCGCCCTGCGGGACGGCGTGCGCCCCTTGTCGCGGCCTCCGGCAGGTGCCGGGATCTTCCCTGCCGGGGGCTGGTTTGGTTGACTGCCCGTCATGACCTCCCGTGTGTTCGAGTCCGTGCCGCCCGATCCGATCGCCTACCTGGACCGGCTGGCCGTCTCCGAACTGGGCCGGGAGTACAAGGCGGCGATGCTGGCGGCGCTGGCGGTCGAACGGGGGCAGACGGTGGTCGACCTGGGCTGCGGGCCCGGCACCGACCTGTCCGCGCTGGCCGAGGCGGCCGGGCCGGAGGGCACCGTGCTGGGGGTGGACCACGACCGGGAGGCGGTGGACACCGCCGCCGAGCGGACGGCCCACCTGCTGCAGGTCGACGTCCGGCTGGGGGACCTGCACGAGCTGCCGCTGGCGGACGGGAGCTGCGACCGGGCCCGCACCGACCGGGTGCTGCAGCACGTGGCCGACCCGGCGCTGGCGCTGCGCGAGGCCCGCCGGGTGCTGCGGCCGGGCGGGCTGCTGGTGCTGGGCGAACCGGACTGGGGCACCCTGACCGTCGACCACCCGGACGCGGCGCTGACCGCCGCGTACACCCGGTACGTCACCGACCAGGCGGTGCGTCACGCCCGGATCGGCAGCCAGTTGCCGCGGCTGGCCGCCGGGGCCGGGCTGGAGGTGCTGGACGTGCGGCCGCTGACCCCGGTCTTCCGCGAGGTGTCCGCCGCCGACCGGGTGCTGGGCCTACAGCGGGTCACCCAGCGCGCGGTGGCGGCGGGCTACTTCACGGCCGAGGACGCCGACCGCTGGCTGACCCACCTGGCGACCGGGACCTTCCTGGCCACCGTCACCTTCCACGTGGTGACGGCCCGCGCCTGACGGTCCGCCGTCCAGGGGGAGGGCGAGGGCGAGCAGCTCGGTGAAGACGCCGATCGGGTCGTCCCAGCCGCTCGCCGGATCGGTCCGTCGCCGTTGGTGTTGACGGTGAGCCGACGGGTGCCGTCGGCGGTGGCGAAGGCGTACGTCCAGGAGCCGATGGTGGCACCGCCCATGCCCCGGGGGGCCTCGGTGTCGCCGGGCGGCTCCCCGGCGCGGTCGGGGCGGGGCGGTCGGCCTCGGTGGGGAGGCACACGGGGACGAGCCGTTCCGGGAACTCGTCCCCTCCGGGGAGAGCGGCGCCGGAGCGCCGCTGACCGTGCCGCTCCCGGTCCGCCCGGCCGCCACCCTGCTGCGGCACATCCGCCCTGACGCGTCACTCCCCCGGCCGGGCCCGCCGTCCGTGGCGGGTACGGGCCAGCCGGTGGGCGGTGCGGAGCAGTTCGCGGGTGGCCGCGGCGGTGCGCTCGGCGGGGTTGGTCACGGCGAGCCAGCCGGCGGCGCCGTAGCGGGGGTGCGCGATCAGGGTGTCGTCGGCGGGGAACGACGGGTCGGTGTCCGCGGCGCAGTGGGCGAGTTCGGCCTGCCCGACCGCGATGTCGGCCCGGAAGGCGCCCGGACGGTCCGGGCGGGAAGCCGTGTCGCCGGGGAGCCGATCGGCGAGGCGAGTGCCTCGGACGCGATGGACGTCTCGGAGCTCGCCGCCGTCCTGGGCGTGCGCCCCTCCGCGCTGCGGCACCGGGACGCGGAGGGCCTGGTCGTCCCCGACCGCGATCCGGTGCGGGGCACCCGGCGTTACAGCCCCGCCCAGGTCCGCGACGCCCGGATCGTCCGCCAGTTGCGCCTGGCCGGACACCGGATCGGGCCGCTGCGCGCCCTGCTGCCCGAACTGCGCGGCGCCTGCGGCCCGGTGGAGGTCACGGCGGTGCTGGCCGCCCGGGACGAAGGGCTGACCGCCCGTTCGCTGGCCCTGCCGGAGGGGACCGCCGCGCTCGGCGCGCTGCTGGCCTGCGCCCGGGCCGGGGCCGAACCGGACGGGACCGAGCCGGACGGGGACCGAGCCGGACGGGGACCGAGCCGGGCCGGGCGGTCAGCAGTGACAGGAGACGGAGAGGACCACGGCGTCCGGGTCGAGGGCGTCCAGGTAGTCGTTGGTGTAGCTCCAGAAGCGGTCGGGGGCGTCCATCGGGTTCGGCCGCCAGTCGTTGGCGTCGGTCCAGCTGCCGTCCAGCCGCAGCAGGGCGAAGCCGGGGACGGCGGAGGCGCGGGCCCTGGCGATGTTGTCGGCGCGGTCGGTGGTGAACCGGAACGGCCAGTGCGACGGTTGCCAGCCGCCGGCGGTCCAGGCGTCGTGGTCCTCGGCGGCGAAGCGGGCGGCGGCCTCGCGCAGCGCGTCGAGGTCGAGCAGGCCGCGCGGGCCGCCGTCGCAGCGGTGGGGCAGGGCGGCCAGCCGGTCCGGCCTGCCGTAGCCCTCGGGGTGGTCGGTGTCCCACAGCCGCGGGTCCCCGGCGGCCTCCGGGCGGTACGGGAAGTGCGCGCCCTCCGTCCGGTACAGCAGGTAGGCGTCCCACTGTCCGTTCGGGTTCCACTCCCGCTGCCAGAAGCCCCGGCCGTTCCCGTCGAGGTACAGCTTCCGGTCGTCCAGCCGTTCGTAGCCGTGCGCGGAGTTGTACGCGTCGGCGACCTGGGCCCAGGTCAGCACGGCCTCCCGGGGCAGCGCTCCGGTGGCACGCAGTTCCTCGACCCAGGGGACGCCGTTCGGGTCCTCCGCGTCGTACTTGCCCTCCAGGGCGGAGTAGGGCTCCATCGCCTCGGCGAGCGCCTCCGGGTACCGTTCCGGCGGTGTCGGCGGCAGGACGACGATCACCTCGAACTTGGACATCCGTTCCCCTCCGGGTGGTCCGGCCCGGTCGAACGCGGGCGACCGGCGCAGCCTGGCACCCGTCCGGACGGGGATACACCCGGTTTTCGGGCTGCCGGGCGCGTTCGGCCGGTCAGTCGGTGTGGTCCCCGCCCGCGGTCTCGATCTGGTGGATCAGGCGCTTGAGGTGGGCGACCTCTTCGCGCAGGGCGCGTTCACCGGCGGGGGTGAGGGTGATCCAGGTGCGGGGGCGGCGGCCCTCGTAGCCCTTCTCGACGGCGATCAGGGCGGCCTTCTCCAGGACGGTGAGGTGCTGGCCGAGGTTTCCGGCGGTCAGGTCGAGGGTGGTGCGCAGGAGGCCGAACTCGGCGCGCCGGGCCTGGTGGGCGACGGTGAGGATGCCGAGGCGGATGCGCTGGTGGACGGTGTCGTCCAGGGCCTTGGCGGGGTGCTGCTCGGCGTCGTCGCCCACGGCGCCCGCGGCGGTTCCGGCGGGACTCATGCGGCGGCCTGCGGGCGGGCGCGGCGGTTGGCGAGGGCGAACAGGAGCGCGCCGGCGAGCAGGTACAGCGCGGGGACGCCGTGGCGGCTCAGCGCGATCCAGGGGCCGGCGGCCGCGCCCCACCAGCCGAAGGTGACGGGGGTCAGTTCGATCAGCAGGTAGCCGAGGGCGAACAGGGCCAGGGCGCGGCTGCGGTCGATCCGGGCGAGCACCAGCAGCGGGACGCCGATCGCGGCGGCCCCGCCGAGGAACTGCTGGACCAGCCGGGTGCTGCGGGTGTCGGCGGCCAGGTGCAGGCCCCAGAGGTCGAGGTCGGCGCCGGGTGCGGGCTGGGAGGCGCCCCACCAGGTGGTGACGGCGAGGGCGGTGACGGCGGCGGCCCCGGCGAGCACGTAGGGACGGACGGGGGTGCCGACGCCGCGGCGGCGGGAGCGGCGCAGGTACCACCAGGCGGTGGCGGTGTACGCGGCGATCAGGGCGATCGTCCAGTAGGCGGGGGAGCCCTGCCGCATCACGGTGCAGGTGCCGCCGGGGCCTGCCGGGCCACCGGGGCAGGGGACGGTCCCCTGCTGGAAGGTGAGTCGGCCGACCAGGACCCCGCCCAGGGTGACCAGGCCGAACAGCAGCAGCGGGATCCAGGCGTCGCGCTGGAGGGCTCGCACCCGTCGGGTCAACTCACCGAGGCCGGACAGGACTTCACGGGGGGTGCCGGGCAGCGGCACCGAGGCGTCTGTCATGCAGTCAGCTTTGCATCACAGAGCTATCGCCGCAAGAGAGCTGGCGGCGGGCAGGTGCGCGAAAGGGGCGGGCACCCGGTGGGTGCCCGCCCCTGGCGGCCGTGCCGGGCTGCGGCGCCGGTGCCTCAGGCCCGGCCGAGGGCCCGGTCGACGGCGATCTCGATCACCACCCGCTCGGGGTTCTCCCGGGGCTGGCGGTAGCGCTCGGCGTAGCGGCGTTCGGCGTCGGCGACGGAGGCGGCGTCCTGGCGGATCACGGCCCGCCCCTCCAGGGTCGCCCAGCGGGCCCGGTCGACCTGGCAGAGGGCGACCCGCTGCCCGGCCTCGCCCGCGGCCAGCACGTTGCGGACCTTGCGGCTCTCCCGGCTGCTGATCACCCGGGCGGTGCGGGTGGCCGGGTCGAAGGTCGCGCCGACCGGGACGACGTGCGGAGTGCCGTCGGGGCGCAGCGTGGTGAGGGTGCACAGCTGGTACTCGCGCCAGAAGGCGAGGTAGGCCGGGTCGAGGTCGTGGAGGTCGTGTGCCATGCCAGGCATGCTAGGCCAAGCGGTGGCGCGGGCCCGGCCGCCCGCCGCGGCCGGGCCCGCGCGTCCTGCCGGGCGGCCGTCACCACCGCCGCCGGACGTACTGACTAGCGGGCGAAGTTCGCAGCGATCCGCTGCTGGAGGTAGTCGGCCGCGGTGATCGGCGGGTAGCGACCCTCCGGGCCCTCGATCACCACGTCGCGGTCGGCCTGGGCGAAGAACGCGATGCTGTGGCGGGCCGACCGGTCGTCGTCGGGCCCCGGCGACCTGACCCGGTGGAAGTTCGACGGGAGCCGGTCGTCGCTCCACCGCATCAGCATGTCCCCGATGTTGCAGGTGATCACGGAGTCCGCGGGCTCGACCCGCGTCCACTCCTGCGCCTCGGCCTCCTTGCCCGGGCACACCTGCAGGCCGCCCTGCCCGTCCCGCTGGAACAGCAGCGTCAGGCAGTCGAAGTCGGTGTGCGCCCCGGCCCGCCACACGTTCGCGGGGATCACGGCGTCCTCGGGCACGGCGAAGTAGTGCAGCATCCGCAGGGTGGACTGGTACTGCGGGCTCGCCGGGTCGTGGGCGCGCGCGAAGAACCCGTCGGGCAGCCCCAGCCGGTCCGCGAAGCAGGACAGCACCCGCATCGCCAGCTCCCGGCAGCTCGCCTCGAACGCCAGCACGCGCTCCTGGAACCCGGGCAGCGCGTCGTCCGGCCACAGCCCGGCCATGTGCGGGCGGGTCACCTGGTACGACTCCTTCTGGTCGGGCGTCCCGATCGAGGGGCGCACCTGGGTCATCGACTCCCAGCCGGAGTTGAGCCCCCTCTTCAGGGCGTGCCGTGCCTTGGTCCGCTCCGGCAGGGCGAAGAAGGCCTCGGCGTCGGCGAACGCGCGGTCCACGACGCCGGGTTCGATGCCGTGGTTGACCAGTTGGAAGAAGCCGATGTCGGTGGCGGCGGCCCACAGCTCCTCGGTGATCTCCGCCTTGCGGTGCTCGAAGTCGGTGAGGTCGATCCGGCGGATCTCCCGGGCGGTGGTCTCCGTCCCGGCCCCGCCCATGCGGGTCTCCTTGGCCAACTCGTCGAGCGTGTACGCGGTGCTGGTGGTGTTCGTCATGGTGGCTGTCGCTCCTCCGGCAGGAAGTGGGGTACGGGGTGCGGTGACCGCGGGAGTCCAACAGGCGAGGCCGGCCGCCAACCGGCGCGACGGCAGCCGGACGTGCTCCCCGTCGCGCACCAGCACCTCGCCCCCGACCAGCACGGCCGCCACCGTCCTGCTGCCCGCGCAGGTCAGCAGCGTCGCCCCCGGGTCGCGGACCGGGAGGCAGGCGTAGTCGCGGTCGAAGCGGTGCAGGACGAGGTCGGCCCGCATCCCCACCCGCACCCCGCCGTCCGGGTTCTCCTCGATCCCGAGCACCCGGTTGGCGCCGCCCGCCGCCAGCGCGAACATCTCGGGGAACCCGAGCAGGTCCGCCGCGCGGTGCGCGGCCCGCTGCAGGTAGGCGCCGATGCGCAGCGCCTCCAGGATGTCCTGGGTGTCGTTGCTGGCGGCCCCGTCGACCCCGAGGCCGACGCTCAGGCCGGCCTCCAGCATCGCGGGCACCGGCGCGATCCCGCTGCCGAGCCGCATGTTGCTCAGCGGGTTGTACGAGACGCCGACGCCGTGCCGGGCGAGGGTGGCCCGTCCTTCGGCGTCGAGTTCCACGCAGTGCACGGCGAGCAGCCGCTCCCACAGGAACCCGGCCCGTTCCAGGTACGCGACGGCGCCGACCCCGGCGTGGTCGCGGCACGTCGTGTCGTCCGTGGTGGTCTCCAGCAGGTGCAGCGAGACGGGCAGTCCGCGCTCCTCGGCGTACGCGCGCACGGTGCCCATGCCCTCCGGCGTCAGGCAGCGCGGGTTGGGCACGGCCACGCCGATCTGCACCCGGCTGCCGCGCGTCCGGGCGATCAGTTCGTCGGTGTGCGCGAGGGCCTCCTCCAGCGGCTGCATCAGCCGCGGGTCGAAGCCCCACCGGCGGCTCGGGTCGGCCCGGTCGGCGACGCCCCGGCACAGCACGGCCCGTACGCCGCTGTCCTCGAGGGCCCGCAGGACCGCGTCGTGCACCTCGGGCGACGGGTGCGGCCACATGTGCTCGACGAGCGTGGTGGTGCCGCTGCGCAGGGCTTCGGCCGCGGCCGCGGCGGCGGCCGCGTAGGCCCGCTCGGGCGTGAGCCGCGCCGCCTCCTCGCCGACGGCGCGCAGCCAGGCGAGCAGCCCGAGCCCCTCGCCGGTGCCGCGCAGCCCGGCCTGGAAGAGGTGGGTGTGGGTGTTGACGAGACCGGGCGTCAGGTGTCCGCCGTGTCCGGCCAGGACCTCACCGCGGTAAGGGAGTTCGCCGTGCGCCGCGAGGGCCGTGACCCGTCCGTCGGCGAGGTGCACGTCCGTCCCGGGCAGCCAGCGGCCCCCGCTGTAGACGGTGACGTCCGTGATCGTCGCGAGCGTCATCGGGCGGACTCCTTCCGGCGCCGGGCCGCGCCCGTGTGGTGGAACAGCAGGTTGAGCAGGAACGCCGCGATCCCGGTGGCGGCGATGCCGCTGTCCAGGACGGTGCGCAGGTACGAGGGGAGCGGCGCGTAGAAGTCGGGCGCGCCGAGGGGGAGCATGCCGAGCCCGAAGGCGAGGGCGACGGTCAGCAGGTTCCGCGGCTCGGTCAGGTCGGCGCGGGCGAGGATGCGGAGCCCGACGGCGCCCACCGTCCCGAACATGACGAGCGAGACCCCGCCGAGGACCGGCCCCGGCACGGCGGCGACGGCGGCCCCGAGGACGGGCACGAACGCGAGCAGCACCATCAGCGCTCCGGACAGCGCCACCACGTGGCGACTCCTCACCCGGGTCACGCTCACCAGGCCCACCGACTGCCCGAACGTCACGACGGGGAAGGAGGCGAGCGCCCCCGACAGCGCGGTGGCGGCCCCGTCGGCGCGCAGCGCCCGCACGACGGTGGGCGCGTCGTCGCCGCGGCCGACGATCTGGCCGACCGCGAGGGTGTCGCCGACGGACTCCACCATGTTCACGAGCTGCACGACGAGCATCGCCGCGACGGCGGGCAGCACGAGGACGGGTGCCCCGAAGGCGACCGGATCGGGCACCGTGACGACGCGCGCGTCCGCGACCCCCGACCCGTCGAACAGCCCCAGCGGCACCGCGGCCGCGGTGCCGACGGCCATGGCGAGGAGCACCGAGAAGCGGGCGAGCGCGGGCGGCGCGGCGCGTTCCAGGACGACCGCGACCAGCACCGTCCCGGCGGCGAGCGCGAGCCCGCGGCCGCCGCTGCCACCGGCCCCCTCCCCCGCGACCAGACCGGCCGCCGAGGGCACCAGCGAGAACCCGATGACGGCGATGACCGTCCCGGTGACCAGCGGCGGGAACAGATGCAGGCAGCGTCCGAACCAGGGGGCGACGGCCAGCGTCACCAGGCCGGAGACGACGGTCGCCCCGAAGACGGCGGCGAGCCCGTGCTGCTGTCCGATGAGGACGGCGGGGGTGATCGCGGTGAACGTGGAGCCCATCACGATCGGCAGCCGCGCCCCGAACCACTTCAGGCCCAGCGACTGCAGCACCGTGGCGATCCCGCTGACCAGCAGGTTCGCGCTGATGAGCAGCCGGATCCGGTCCTCGGGCAGGTGCAGCGCGGTTCCCACCAGCAGCGGCATGGTGGCCAGGCCCGCGTAGGCGACCAGCAGGTGCTGCAGGCTCAGCGGTACGAGCCGTCGCCACGGCGGCCGTACGTCGACGGGGTGGGGTTCTCGGTGGGCGGGTGCGACGGCGTGCTCGACGACAGCCATCGTTCCTCCTCGTAGCTCGGCGGAAGACGGCTGGTTAGCGCCCGGGCGAGCCCAGCGCCCGGACGCGCACCGGCCGTTGCAGCCATGACCGGTGTGGGGGTGACGGTAGGGAGGCGGTGTTTCGGGGGCGTTGCGCTCCGGAAACCGCGGCGTACCCGACCGCGCAGGACGGCGCGGTCGGTGCGCGGCCCGGTGCGCGGCCCGCCGGACGGGCGGCGGCGGCGCAGTGGTCCGGTGGGCGGACCCGGGCGCGTCGTCGTCCGTCCGGCCGGGTAGCGTCACCGCTGGTGGGGGCGGCCCCCGCCGCGGTCGGAGGGGAGTGCGGGTGTCGGCGGTCGAGGTCTGGGCGGAGGGTCCGGAAGCTTCGGGGGCGGCGGAACTGCTGCCGCGGTCCAGGGAGTTCGCGGTCGAGGGCTTCGCGGGGGACGCCTCCGCGGTGGCGCCCCGCCCGTCGGCGGCGCTGCTGGAGGTGGACGGCCTCGCGCTCGCGGAGGGTCCGAAGCGGCGCGGCAAACTGCTGCGCGAGCGGGTGCCGTTGGCGTCGCACGCGCAACTGGTGCTCTCCGCGTCGCGCCCGGAGGTGGTCGCGGCGGTGGAGTCGGCGAACGCGGGCCGGCTGCCGCACCTGGTGCCGCTGCGGGTGGGGCGGATGGCGGCCTCGCCGTTCGCGTTCCTGCGCGGTTCGGCGGGGCTGATGGCGCACGACCTGGCGACCACGCCGGTCAGCGGGATCGCGGCGCAGCTGTGCGGGGACGCGCACGCCGCCAACTTCGGCCTGTACGGGGACGCCCGGGGCCGGTTGGCGCTGGACCTGAACGACTTCGACGAGACGGTCTCGGGCCCGTGGGAGTGGGACCTGAAGCGGCTGGCGGCCAGCCTGGTGCTGGCGGGGCGGCAGACCGGGGCGGACGAAGTCGCCTGCCACCGGGCGGCGTTCGACGCGGTGGCGACCTACCGGCGGACGGTGCGGCAGCTGGCGAAGCTCCCGGCGCTGGAGGCCTGGAACGCCTGGGACGCCATCGCGGAGCACCAGTTGGTGGAGTTCGCGGGCGCGCACGAGCTGAGCGAGCTGCTGGCGGCGGTCTCCGCGAAGGCGCTGCGCAACACCGGGGCGAAGTTCGCGGCGCGCTCCACCGTCCGTACCGGGGACGGGGGTTGGCGGTTCGTCGCGGCGCCGCCGATCCTCAGCGAGGTGACGGACCGTCAGGCTGCCCTCGTGGCCGACTCGTTGGCCTCCTACCGGCACACCGTCCCGGCGGAGCTGCACCCGCTGCTGGCCCGGTTCCGGGTGCAGGACGTGGCGTTCCGGGTGGTGGGCACCGGCAGCGTCGGCACCCGCTCGTACGTGGTGCTGCTGACCGACCGCAGGGGCGGGCCGCTGGTGCTGCAGGTGAAGGAGGCCCGGGCGTCGGTGCTGCTGCCGCACCTGGTGCGGGCCGGGTTCCCGGTGCCGGACGGGGGCGGGCACGAGGGGCGCCGGGTGGTGCTCGGGCAGAAGCGCATGCAGGTGGTGTCCGACCCGCTGATGGGCTGGACCAGCGTCGCCGGACTCCCGTACCAGGTGCGGCAGTTCCGCAACCGCAAGGGCAGCGTCGACCCGGCCGCGCTGACCGCCTCCCAGCTCGACGACTACGGCCGCCTCACCGGCGCGCTGCTGGCCCGCGCCCACGCCCACACCGCGGACGCCGCGCTGATCGCCGGGTACTGCGGCAAGGACGACCGCCTGGACGAGGCCGTGGCCCGGTTCGCGGTCGCCTACGCCGACCGGTCCGAGGCCGACCACGCGGCGCTGCTGGCCGCGATCCGCACCGGCCGCCTCGCCGCGGAGCCCGCGCCGGGCGCCTGAACGGGGTACCCGGGCGCGGCGCGGTGCAACCGTCCGGGTTGCGGTTCCGTCTCCATTCCCGCACACCGGTGCGGGCGGTGACCGTGTGCTGCCACATTGGTGGTCGAACTGAGCATCTCGGACAGGAGATTGACGATGGTTACGGGGGACGGGGCCGTGTCGGCCGAGGTCGTGGTCGACGCGCTGCTGCAGCCAGACGGGGCCGCCTCGGCGGCCCTGGAGGCGGAGTCGGTGGCCCGGGTGCGCCACGAACTGCAGCGCCTGCCGCGCTGGCAGCAGGCGCTGGCGGCCGCCACGGCGGCACCGCAGGACGCGGCGGCCCGCGCCGCGCTGACCGGGGCCGTCGACGAGGTGCTCGGCTTCAACTCGGCGCTGGCGCAGTCGCTCCGCCTGGCCCCCGGGGCGGCCGCGGCCACTGCCACCGCTGCCACCGCCCCGGGCGGGGGTGCGCCCTCGTTCGAGAAGGCTCCCCCGCCGACCGTGCCCGCCGCCCCCGCCGCCCCGCCCGCTCCCCCGGTCCCGCCGTCCGCGGCCCCCGCCGCCCCGCCGTTCGCCCCGCCGTCCGCCGCCCCGTTCGCGGCCCCCTCCGCACCGGGACTGCCGCCCACACCGCCGCCCGCCCCGCCCGCGGCACCGTCCGGCGCACCCTTCGCGCCCGGCGTACCCGTCTACCCGGCGCTGCCCGCCGGTGCGCCGGTCGACCCGGCGGTGCTGGCCAAGCGCAAGCGGATCGCGCTGGGCGTCGGCGCGGTCGTCGTGGTGAGCGGCCTGATCCTGCTGGGGAGCACCCTGTTCGGTGGCGGCGACGCCCCGCACCTGCCCGGTTCGGTGGAGGGCGAGAAGCTGCGGGCCAGTTCGGCGAAGGGTGACCTCCCGGACTGGAAGGACATGAACTCGAGCATGACCAAGCTGGGCGTGCAGGACCTCCAGGGGGCGGCGTACGGCGCGGTGCCGGAGGCGGAGGCCGACAGCCCGTTCGGGGGCAGCGACCGCGAGGCGCGCTGGAAGGTGGTGATCGGCAAGCCCGGCCCGGGCTTCCAGCAGTGGATCGCCGAGATGGCCTCGTCCGCCGACGAGAGCGACGCCCCGCACGTGGTCAAGTCGGGCCTGGACGGCACGATGTACTGCGACTCGTACGATCCGGACGACAGCGCGCGGACGCGGGCCCGCAAGGAGATCACCTGCGTCTGGTCCGACAGCGACCACCTGATCATCGTCATCGGCACGGGCGTCGACGAGAACCTCCCGCCCAAGGTCCTGGAGCGCGTCCACCGCGGCAGCGAGCACTGACGCCCCCGCGGAGCACCGCCCCGCACCCGGAGCGCGCTCGCGCACAATGGGGTGATGCGCACACGTGAGGTACGGGTCGAGGAACTGCCGCTGCTCCAAGAGATCGAGCGGGCGGCCGGGGGCTGCTTCCGCGAGGTCGGGATGGACCCGATCGCGGACGACGAGCCGTTCTCCGTCGCGGAGTTGACGGCGTTCCTGGACGCGGGCCTGGCCTGGGTCGCGGTGGACGACGCCGACCGCCCGGTGGCGTACCTGGTCGCGGAGCGGGTCGACGACGCGCTGCACGTCGAGCAGGTCTCGGTGCACCCCTCGCACGCCCGCCGGGGCGTCGGCCGCCGCCTGCTGGAGCACCTGGCCGCACGGGCCGCGGCCGAGGGCGTGCCCGCGCTGACCCTCACCACCTTCGCCGACGTCCCGTGGAACGCCCCGTACTACGCCCGCTGCGGTTTCCGCCCCGTGCCGGAGGACGCCCTGGGGCCCGGCCTGCGCGAGGTCCGGGCCCGGGAGGCGGCGCACGGCCTGGACCGCTGGCCGCGCCTGGTGATGCGCCGCCCGCTCCGACCGGCCGTCGGGCCCGGCGCCGCCGAACCGAACCGGACGGTTCGGTCCGGTACCGTGGAGGCATGACACCCCCGCCCGGAGCCGACTCGACCCGCGACCGCATCGTCGCCGCGGCCACCGCCGAGTTCGCCCGGCACGGGATCGCCGGGGCCCGGATCGAGCGCATCGCCAAGGCCGCCCGCACCAGCAAGGAGCGCCTGTACGCGCACTTCCGCGGCAAGGAGGAGCTGTACGCGACCGTCGCCGCCGCCGAGTTGACGGCCGTCGCCGAGGCGACCCGACTCGACCCGACCGACCTCCCCGCGTACGCGGGCCGCCTCCACGACTACTTCTCCGCGCACCCGGACCGGCTGCGCCTGATGTCCTGGGGCCGCCTGGAGCTGTCCCCGGACCCGGACGGGGCGGACGCGGCAGGCGCGGCGGACGACCCGGTGCGGGCCACCGTGCGGCACAAGACCGAGCAACTGCGCCTGGCCCAGCAGGCGGGCCACCTCGACCCGGCCTGGGACCCGCTGGACGTCCTGGTGCTGCTCAACCAGCTCGCCACCGCCTGGGTCGGCCAGTCGGAGTTCCTGCCCACCGACGAGGAGCAGCGCACCGCCTTCCTGGCCGAACGCCGGGCCGCCGTGGTCCGAGCCGTCCAACGCCTCTTCCCGGCCACCACCTCCTAATGCTGTTGTCAAGCCGCTGTTGCGACCGGGAGTCCACGTTGGAAGCACTGTCCGTCACGGATGAGAGCCCACAGGACGTTGACGCGTCGGCGGGCCAGGGCGAGGACGGCCTGGGTATGGCGCTTGCCTTCGGCGCGCTTGCGCTCGTAGAACCGGCGGGACTCCTCGCAGCTGCGGATGCTGATCAGCGCGGAGGTGTAGAAGACACGCTGGAGGCCGCGGTGGTAGCGCCGGGGCCGGTGGAGGTTGCCGCTGACGCTGCCGGAGTCCCGGGGCACGGGCGCGACGCCGGCGAAGCTGGCGAGGCGGTCGGCGCTGCCGAAGCGGCTCATGTCTCCGGCGGTCGCGGCGAGGAACTCGGCGCCCAGCAGGGGGCCGATGCCGGGCATACTGGCGATCAGTGCGGCGAGGTCGTGGTCGCGAAACCGGGCCGCGATGAGCTTGTCGATCTCGGCGATCTGCTCGCCCAGGCCCATCACCTCCCTGGCCAGGGTGTGGACCATCTGCGCGATGACCTTCTCCCCGGGAACGGTCGAGTACTGGCGATCGGCCGCTTCCAGGGCGGCCTGGGCGAGCTCTGCCGCGCCGCGGACCTTGCGGTTGCGCAGCCAGGTCTCCAGGCGGCTGCGGCCGGCGCGACGCAGGGCGGCCGGGGTCTGGTAGCCCGTCAGCAGGACCAGCGGGCCGACGTTGCCGAGATCCAGTGCGCGCTCCAACGCCGGGAAGGAACCCGTGAGTTGGCCGCGCAGGCGGTTGGTCCGGCGAGTGCGGTCGGCGACCAGGTCGGCCCGGCGACCGGTGAGGATCCGCAGCTCGGCGGACAGCTCGTCGTCCGGGTGGATGACGGCCAGGTCGCGGCGCATGCGGGCCTGGTCGGCGATGACAGTGGCGTCCTTGGCGTCGGTCTTGCCGGTGCCCCGGTAGCCGGCCGAGGCCCGGTTGACGGCCAGGCCGGGTATGTAGACCAGTTGCTGGCCGTGGTTGAGCAGGGTGTTGATCCACAGAGCGGCCATGCCGTCGGCGACGTCCACCGCCCACACCACGTCCTCGTCGAGGGCGAGGACGTCGGCGAGCAGGGCCAGCAGCTCCGGCTCATCGTTCAGCACCCGGCGCGAGAGCAACTTCCTGCCCTCGCTGTCGAGGACCACGCAGTGGTGGTGGGTCTTGCCGATGTCCGTGCCCACCCAGATCCGGGCCACCTGTTCCTCCGGTCGTTCGATCGTTCTCGTGCTCCGGACGACCTCGCCAGCGTGGTCCTACTCAGCGATGCACCCGAGGGGCCCGCAGCTCCTAATCAGCGGTCGAGTCGTCGTGAGACGCCGGGCGGCCAGGTGATGGGAACCATCGTGGGCAACCCCCTGAAAGCCATGCCCGGCGTCTCTGGGCCTCTGGACCTTACGACGGCCCGTCCAACCCACCAACAACGTAGGACCCCCTGACCCCTCCTCCCCCGCCACGCGGCCCGGCAGGCCCGCTCGGCCCGGTCGGCCCCGGCCGCGGGCGAAGGTCGCAGCGACCGGGACGACGTGCGGGCCGCCGTCGGGGCGCTGCGCGGCACGGCGCGGCACGGCACGATCGCGGACGCGCCCACCACCGCCCTGGTCAGGACCCCCCAGCACCTCTTCCCAACCGCCACCCCCTGCCCCCTCCTCCCCCGCCACACGATCCGCCGAGGACGCACGGGCGGAAAACCGCTGGCCGGGGCGGTGCGCGGCGCGGCACGATCGCGGGCATGTCCGCCGCCACCCTGCTCCTCGCACCCCGGATCAACGAGACCGGCCTGCAGTTGCGCACCGCCGCCGGGCGGCGCGGGCTGCGGGCGTTCACGGCGGCGTCCTGGCGCGCCCCGCGGGAGCTGGCGGGGGCGCCGGTCCACCTGTACGGCGGGCCGCTGTTCGCCGACGCGGTGGGGCGGGAGCTGGGGCTGGGGCCGGTGGAGCCGTCGGACGGCTGGCTGGCCGCGCTGCCGCGCGAAGTGACCGGCCGCCGGGTGGAGTTGACGACGCTCGCCGCGGCGCGTCGGCTCTCCGGCCCGGCTTTCGTGAAGGCCCCGGCCGACAAGCACTTCGCCGCCCGGGTCTACCCGGACGGCGCCGCCCTGCCCGGGCCGGAGCTGCTGGACGGCGACACACCGGTGCTGGTCAGCGAAGTGGTCCGGTTCGAGGCCGAGTTCCGCCTGTTCGTCCTGGACGGCGCGGTGCGCGCCGCCTCCCGCTACGCCCTGGACGGTGAGCTCGCGATCGCCGAACCGGGGCCGGACGGACCGGAGTTGCTGGCGTTCGCCGCGGAGGTGCTGGCCGCGGCGTCCGGCCCGGCCCGGCTGCCGAGCGCCACCGTGGTCGACCTCGGCCGCACCGGGCGCGGCTGGGCGGTGGTCGAGGCCAACGCGGCCTGGGCCAGCGGCGGTTACGCCTGCGACCCGGACGCCGTGCTGGACGTGGTGCTGCGCGCGGCCGGTCCGCTCGCCGAACTCCCGTCCGCTGACCGCCCGTTCCTCCGCCCGCTGCCCGAGGTCGTCCGCTGACCGGAGCCGTCCGCCAACCGGAGCCGTCCGCTGACCGCAAGCGGCTCCGACGCGCTCCCCCGCCGAAAGTCCGGTGCGCCCGGCGCCCGGCGTGGGCGAGGATGGCCGCCATGAGCTCTTCTCACCTCACCCACATCAACGAGCCGCCGGGCGTCGCTCCGGGCACCGGCTACACGCAGGTCGTCACCGGGACGGGGCGGCTGGTCCAGGTCTCCGGGCAGGTCGCGTTCGACGAGCGGGGTGAACTGGTCGGCGCGGGCGACCCGGAGGCCCAGGCCCGGCAGGTGTTCGAGAACCTGCGGCGCTGCCTGGCGGCGGCCGGGGCCGGGTTCTCGGACGTCGTGAAGTTCACCGTCTTCGTCACCGACGTGGCGTACCTGCCCGCCGTCCGCAAGGCCCGCGACGAGCACGTGGACACCGCGCGGCCGCCCGCGAGCTCGGCCGTCCAGGTCGCGGCGCTGTTCCGGCCGGAGGTGCTGATCGAGGTCGAGGCGCTGGCCGTCGTCGCCGACTGACGAGGTCCTCCACCCGTCCGGCCCGCGGGTGGCCGGTTTGCGTCCTACGCGCGGGCGGGCGGGCCGCCTACGGTCGGTGGTGGGGACCGCCGCCCGGCGGCGGGCCCCGGTCCTGCAGGTGCCTTGTCAGGAGGACGGATGACCACCGACGCGACCAGCGACGCGACCACCGACGCCACCGACGCCCCCGGCGCGCAGCCGCTGGTGCCGCTGCACTGCCTGCTGCGGGCCGAGGCCGGTCCGCCCCGGCTGGCCGCGCTGCCGACCGGGACGCCGGTGTGGGTGCTGACCCGGCACGCGGACGTCCGGCAGGCGCTCGCCCACCCGGACCTGGGCCGGGCCCCGCTGTACGCGCCGGACGCCCCGCCGGTCACGCTGACGCCGAACATCCTGGACGACCCGTCCTCGATCCTGAACAGCGACGGGCCGGAGCACCAGGCGATCCGCCGCACCGTCCAACGCGCTTTCACGCCACGGGCGATCGAGCGCTGGCGGCCCTGGGTGGACGGGGTGGTGCGGGAGCTGGTGGGCGACCTGGTCGCCGCGGGGTCGCCGGTCGAGGTGGTGGAGGCGCTCACCAAGCCGCTGCCGGTGCGGGTGATCAGCCGGCTGATGGAGCTGGAGGGCCTGGACACCGAGCGACTCGGCCGCTGGAGCGACCACGCGCTGTCGACCACGGCGTACAGCGCCGAGGAGATCGGGGCGGCGATCCGGGAGTTCGGCGCGTTCGGGCACCAGTTGGTGCAGGAGCGCCGGAAGAACCCGGGCGAGGACCTGGTGAGTTCGCTGGTGCAGGCCGCCGACCAGACCGGCGGCATGACGGAGGCCCAGATCACCTCGCTCACCATCGGACTGGTGATCGCCGGTCACGAGACCACCATGACCAGCTTCGGCAACGCCCTGGTCTACCTGCTCGACCCGGACCGCACCGAACGCCCGGACCAGCCCGGCCACCCGGACCGCGCCGGGGCCTGGCGGCGGATCGGCGCGGACCCGGCCGCGGCCGCCGCGGCGACCGAGCAGCTCCTGCGCACCGTCCCGCTCGGCGACCGCACCACCGCGCCGGGTTCGCTGCGCCGGGCCACCGCCGACGTGGAGATCGGCGGCGTGACCATCCCGGCGGGCGCGGTCGTGGCCGCCGACGCGGTGGCCGCCAACGCCGACCCGGAGGTCTACCCGCCCGGTCCGCTCGACCTATTCGCCCCGCTCGGCACCCCGTCGCTGACCTTCGGCGCCGGACCGCACCACTGCCTGGGCGCCTGGCTGGCCCGGATGGAGCTCGAACTCGGCCTGCACCACCTCGCCCGCGCCCTGCCCGACCTGCGGCTGGCCACCCCCGTCGACCGCATCGAGTGGCGCACCGGCCTGGTCACCCGCAGCCCGCTCCGCCTGGAGGTGTCCTGGTGAGCGACGCCCCGCCCCTGGTCGTGACGGTCGACCGGGTCCGCTGCATCGGCAGCGGCCTGTGCGCCCGCACCGCCCCCGCCGACCTCTCCCTCGCCCCCGACGGCCGCGCGACCCCCGCCCGCCCGGCCACCGAGGGCTCCGCCGAACTGACCGAGGCCGCGGAGATGTGCCCCGTCGAGGCCATCACCGTCCGCGACGCCGCCACCGGGGAGCTGGTCGCCCCCGTCTGGTGACCTACCGCCGACGGCCGGGGCCCGCTGCCCGGCCGCACCCACCGCCGACGGCCGGGGCCCGCTGCCCGGCCGCACCCACCGCCGACGGCCGGGGCCCGCCGCCGGGCCCCGGCCGCGCCCGGCGTGCCGTTCAGGCGGACTGGCGCTCGATCAGAGTGGGTTCGAACAGGACGGTGGTGGCGGCGCGGCCGGGTCGGGCGAGGTGGTCGAGCAGGACGCGGGTCATCTCGGCGGCCATCTCCTCGACCGGCTGGCGGACGGTGGTGAGGTGGGGGCGGCCGGCCGTCGCGGCGGAGGAGTCGTCGAAGCCGATCACCGCGATGTCCTCGGGAACGCGGCGCCGGTGTTCGGCGAGGACGGCGAGGGCGCCCTGGGCCATCAGGTCGTTGGCGGCGAAGACGCCGTCCAGGTCGGGGTAGCGGCGCAGCAGCGAGGCCATCGCGCGTTCGCCGTCCTCGCGGGTGAAGTCGCCCTCGACGTGCGGGAGTTGGTGGATCCCGTGGTCGGCCATCGCCTCCCGGAAGCCGGAGAGCCGGTCGCGGGCGGCGCGGACGCCGAGCGGGCCGGAGATGGCGGCGACGCGGTGGCGGCCGCGGGCGTGCAGGTGGTCGGCGGCGATCCGGCCGCCCTCGCGGTTGTCGAGGTCGACGCAGGAGAGCGAGAGCGGCGTCGGGGGGCGGCCGAACAGGACGGTGGGGATCCCGGCGGCGAGGAGTTGGGCGGGGAGCGGGTCGCGGCTGTGGGTGGAGACGACCATGGCGCCGTCGGCGTTGCCCTGCCGCAGGTAGGTGAGCGCCTTGTCGCGGGCCTCGGCGCTGTCGGCGAGCATCAGGACGGGGTGCAGGTCGAGCGGGCGCAGGCCGGTGAAGACGCCGCTGACGACGCGTCCGAAGAAGGGGTCGGCGAAGATCTCGCCGCCGACGTGGTGGTCGGGGGTCTCGGGGGCGTCGCTGCCGGAGATGACCAGGGCGAGGGCGCCGGTGCGCCGGGTGACCAGCGAGCGGGCGGCACTGTTGGGGACGTAGCCGGTGCGGGTGATGGCCTGGCGGACGGCGTCCTGGATCGCCGGGTCCACGTTGCGGACGCCGTTGATGACGCGGGAGACGGTGGCCCGGGAGACGCCCGCGACCCGCGCCACGTCCTCCAGGGTGGTGGCGCGCTTGAGGGCTTCGCTGCTCATGGGGCCCTTTATAGCACGCTGGGAGAGCGCTCTCCCAGCCCGCTCCGGAGCCTGGTCGCACCGGTCTCCCCGACACCCGCCAGGGCACGCCCGATCCGGGCGCGGCCGGGGGCGCTCCCCCGGTCGCACCCGGTCGGCAGCGGCCGTCCGGTGCCGCGTCCGGTCAGGAACTGTGCTCCTGCCAGCAGATCATGACGGTGGTGGCGGTCATCACGGCGACGTCGGCGCGGCTGCGCGGGGGCGTGCCGAAGGTCTCGGGCAGCTTGGCGACGTCGACGGTGAGCACGAAGCTGTCCTTGCGCACCACCGTGGTGCCGTCGGCGCGCTTGTACGCGGCCTCGCCCAGGCCGTTCAGGTCGGTGACGGCCCCGGCACTGCCGCGCAGGCCGTCGTACTGGGCGAGCGCGGTGGCGGCGTCGGGCAGCTCCTTGACCGAGAGCGTCATGCTGCCCCGGGCGTAGCGGTACTCGCAGCTGTAGACGCGCTTCTCCCAGGTGGGGGCCAGGGGTTGGGCGATGTCGGTGCCGAGCGCTCCGGCGAGTTCCTGCCGGAAGTACGGGTTGCAGATCATCGAGGTGGCGTCGGAGGGCCGGTCGGGCGCGCCGGACGAGGGCGCCGCGGACGACGAGGGCGCCGCGGCGGACGGGGCGGTGGGCGGGGGCCCCGCCGCGGGGGTCGTGCCGGACCCGCAGCCGACGGCGGCGAGCAGGGGCAGCAGGAGCAGCGCGGCGGTGCGGCGAAGCCTCATCGGTGGTCCTCCGTGGGGGTGGGGCGCGGGCCGGCCCCGCCGCCGGATGTGGGGTCCGTGGCGGCGGGGCCGGGGTCCGCGGTGGGGCTACGGCTCAGGGCTTACGGCAGAAGGTACTGCTCGTTGAGCGCCGCGCCCTTGCCGGGCTGGTTCTGGTCGTAACCGCGGGGGTCGCACTGCAGGCCACCGACGATGCAGTGGTTGACCATCGCGGCCAGGGTCGGAGCGTCCCAGGCGTTGAAGAAGTCGTAGTGGAAGGAGAATCCCCGTCCGCTGGAGAGGTGGAGCTGGGAGAGGTGGTCCAGGTTGGCCGGGAAGGCCATCTTGAACTCGATCATCGGCAGCGCGACCGGGTGGTCGGCCGGGCAGACGCCGTCGATGGGGTAGGCCATGTGGCTCTTGTGGTCGGGGGTGTCCAGGTACAGGCCGTTCCAGCAGCTGGGGGCCTGGAAGCGGATGCCGATCTGGCCGCCGCCGGGGCACTCGGTGGGCAGGTCGGAGGTGCGGTAGCTGGTGCCGCACTCCCAGCCGGCCACGTACCCGGGGTGGGTGGCGAAGTCGGTGGCACTGTCGGTGGGGCTGGCGACGACGAACCGCAGGCCGGCCGGGAAGGGGCGGACGGCGGTGTAGTCGTTGATGCCGCTCTTGTAGTAGATGGTCTGCAGGCCGACCGGGTCGACGGGGGTGTTGCCGTCGTACATGGTGGGCATCCAGTAGCCGGACCTGTCGCCGGGGGCGAGGCAGCTGGTGGTGCTGGCCTGCAACGACTCCAGGGTGGAGTTGGCGTTGGTGTTGAGGGCGCCCATGAAGGTGTGCATGTGGGAGGCGCCGGGCTTGCCCGGGTAGACGATCGGGTCGTCGGGCAGGTCGTGGGTGGCGGTGCAGTTGGCCTGGAACTCGTGGAAGTAGGCGTGCGGCGGGTTGCCGGTGGCCGGGGTGGCGCCGGTGACCTGGGGGTTGGCCAGGACGTAGCCGGTGGTGGCGGTGGAGACCTGGCCGTAGACCTTGAACTCCTCCACCGAGTAGCCGTAGCCGGTGGCCCGCTTGGTGAGGTTGAGCCGGACGTACCGTCCGCTGCCGGCGAGGTCGATCTGCTCGGTGCCGCCGGTGCCGTTGGCCTTGGTGTAGACGGTGGTCCAGCTGGTGGCGTCGTTGCTGGTCTGCAGCTGGTAGCCGCTGGCGTACGCGGCCTCCCAGTCGAGTTCGACGTGGCTGATGCTCGCGGTGGCGCCGAGGTCGATCTGGACCCACTGGGAGTCGGTCCAGGCGCTGGCCCAGCGGGTGGCGAGGTTGTTGTCGGCGACGGCCGCGGCGGGGAAGTTGGCGCTCTCCACGGACGAGGCGGTGACCGGCTTGGACTGGCTGATCAGCGGGTCGGTCGCGGCGGTCGCCTGCTGGGCGAGGACGCCGCCGGTGAGGGCGCCGGCCGCGAGGATCGCGGCGACGGCTCCGGCGAGCGCGGTGCGGTGGGGCGCGCCGCGCGAGGTGCGGTGTTTCATCGGACCTCCGGGTGAGGAAGGGTGGGTGGGGGCCCGGTGCCGCGCGGCGCTCCCTGCCGCGCGGCACCGGGTGCTCTTCGGCGGGGCGTCCGGTCCGGTGGCACGGTCCGGACGCCCCGGCGTCGTCCGGTCGTCAGGCGTAGACGCCGAACTCGTACATCGAGTAGCCGTAGGCGGTGCCGCGCTGGGTCATGGCGACCCGGACGTAGCGTCCGCTGCCGTTGACGTCGATGTCCTCGATGCCGCCGGTGCCGTTGGCCTGGGTGTACACCGTCGTCCAGGTGGTGCCGTCGTTGGAGGTCTGGATCTGGTACGCCTTGCCGTACGCGGACTCCCAGCCGAGCTGCACGTGCTTGAACGAGGTGCTCTGGCCCAGGTCGACCTGGAGCCACTGCGGGTCGGCCCAGTCGCTGGCCCACCGGGTGGACCAGTTGCCGTCGGTGGTGTTGGACGGCGGGTAGGGGGCGCCGTTGCCGGTGGCCTGGTAGGTCGAGGCGGTGGTGGCCTTGCCCTTGGCGACGTTGGTGCCGCCGGGCGTGGGGGCGACGGTGCGGAAGGACTTCGACTCGATGCCGACGTTGCCGTGGCCGTCGTAGGCGTAGACGTAGACCTTCCAGACGCCCAGGGTCCTGGGCGCGGTGGCGGTGAACTGGCCGTCGCCGGTCTGGGTGAAGCGGACCTGGCTGAAGCCGGTGCCGCCGTCCACGTACTTGGAGCTGTTGTACAGCTGGTAGCGGACCAGGTCGCCGTCGGGGTCGGTGGCGGGCGCGCTGATGGTGAAGGTGCCGCCGGCCGGGACGTCGGAGGTCCTGCTCAGGGTGACGTTCGGCATCACCGGCGGGGTGTTGCCGCTCTTCGCGCTGCCGCCGTAGGACTTGGCGACGGAGTAGTACGCGGGCTGCTTCCAGCCGCCGGGGATCAGGTTGAACCAGGTGCCGCCGAAGTCGTTCTCGGTGCCGTAGTTGAACAGGGTGGCGCCGAGCGAGACGCCGGTGTGCCCGGTGATGCAGTTCCAGGCGCTGGTGTAGCCGTCGCGCTTCTGGGTGTCGGTGGGCTGGGTGGGGACGCCGTTGGCGTCGCCCGGAACCTCCCACTCGCCCGCGTCGCCGGACTCGGTGACGATGTACGGCTTGGTGTAACCGCCGTTGATCCAGTCCTGCTTGACGTTGCAGACCGCGCCGTAGGAGTTGACGGCCAGCAGGTCGAGGCTGGGGGCGTACTGCTTGTAGTAGGCCCAGGCGCCGGTGTAGGCGTCGGTGGAGGTGACCGGGTGGTCGGGGTCGATCGCGTGGATCGCCTGGGCGACCTGCTCGACGAACTGGGCGTAGGCGACGCGCTCCTGCTCCACCGTGGCGCCGTTGTAGGCGTGGTCCTGGGTGGTGAGGATGACCTCGTTGCCGACGTCCCACATCAGCACGCCGGGGTGGTCCTTGTAGGTGGTCACCCACTGCTTGACGCTGTCGAGGGTGCTGGTCTTGTAGGCGGTGTCGTTGACGTAGTCGGCGCCCTGGTTGAGCCAGAAGCCGTTGACGACCTTGAGCCCGTACGCGGCGGCGGCGTCCAGCAGCGGCTTGCTGGCCGCGTCGGTGCCCCAGGTGCGCAGGGTGTTGACGCCCATCGCCTTGAGGTCGCGCATGTGCGCGTCGGCGGTGGACTGGGCGGGGCCCCAGGTGACGCCCTTGAGCTGGTAGGGCTGGCCGTTGACGCTCAGCGCCCAGTTGCCCTGGCTGCCGGTGACCTTGACGGTGCTCTTCCCGGTGGGGACGGGCGGGTCGGCGAGGGCGGCGGGGGCGGTGCCGGTGGTGGTGGCGACGGTGACGGTGCCGATGGACAGCGCGCCGCCGGAGGTGGTGGTGGCGGCGGGCGTGGTGCAGCCGCAGACGCTGTCGGGGAAGGAGCCGCCGATGCCGAGGTTGAAGACCAGCTTGAAGCCGTGGTCGACGGCGTTCTTCCAGTCGGTGGTGCCGACCTGGGACTCGTTGACCTGCCAGATCTGGCGGCCGTCGAGGTACCAGCGGATCTGCTCGTCGCTGACGGTGCGGTCGATGACCTGGCTGTAGGTGTGGTAGTCGCTCTGGCAGCCGGGGCAGGAGGCGAGGCCGCTGGTCATGCCGTTGTACTCGTTGCAGTTGCCGCCGGGGGCGGTGCCGCAGTGCAGGGTCGCGGAGGTCTGGCTGCGGCCGTTGACGTCCTCCATGATGTCGCTCTCGCCGGTGCCGGGCCAGCCGCCGCTGCGGTCGTTCGCGCCGATGGCGCGGAAGGACGGCCAGTAGCCGGTGGCGTCGGCGACGCCGGGCTGCTTGAGCTGTGCGGAGATCAGGAGTTGGCCGCCCGCGGGGGCGGCGAAGTCGCCGCGCTTGCTCTCGATCCGGCCGGAGGTCCAGTTGCCGCCGCCGTCGCGGACGGCGGTCAGGTTGAGGTGGCCGTTGCCGTCGATCGCGACGTTGGCCGGGTTGGCGGTGTCGTTCTGGATCTCGCCGGTGCCCCAGTTGGCGGCGCCGCCGGGCTCGGAGGTGCCGGTGCGCACCGTCCAGTTGTCGGCGGAGGGGGCGCTGCCGGGGCCGCCCGCGAAGCCGTCGCTGAACACGGTGGTCCAGTTGCCGGGCGGGGTGGTGCCGGTGGGGGTCGGGGTCGGGGTCGGGCTGGGGCCGGTGCTGCCGCCGGAGCCGGTGAACACCTGGAACTCCCAGACGGAGTACCCGTACCCGGTGGCCCGGGCGGTGCCGTACAGGCGGACGTAGCGGGCGGTGCCGGTGACGTCCTGCTTCTCGGTGCCGCCCGCGCCGTTGGCGGTGCTCCAGGCGTCGGTCCAGGTGGTGCCGTCGGTGGACAGCTGGATCCGGTACGCCTTGGCGTAGGCGCTCTCCCAGCTGACCGAGGTGCCGCAGACGCTCTGCGCGGAGCCGAGGTCGACCTGCAGCCACTGGGGGTCGGCGGCGGCCGAGGACCAGCGGGTGCCGGTGTCGCCGTCGACGGCGTTGGACGCGGGGGTGCCGTAGTTCTCGGTGCTGGAGGCGGTGGCGGCCTTGCCCCGGGCGGCGTTCGCGGTGCCGCAGCCCTGGCCGCCGCCGGTGGCGCCGTAGACCTGGAACTCCCAGAGCGAGTAGCCGTAGCCGGTGGCACGGGCGGTGCCGTACATCCGCACGTAGCGGGCGGTGCCGGTGACCGGGACGGTCTCGGTGCCGCCCGCGCCGTTGGCGGTGGTGTACGCGGTGGTCCAGGTGGTGCCGTCGGTGGACAGCTGGATCTGGTAGCCCTTGGCGTACGCCGCCTCCCACTGCAGGGTGACGGAGCTGAGCGCGGCGGGCGCGCCGAGGTCGACCTGCAGCCACTGCGGGTCGGTGTTCGCCGAGGACCAGCGGGTGCCGGTGTTGCCGTCGACCGCGTTGGACGCGGGGGTGCCGTAGTTCTCGGTGCTGGAGGCGGTGGCGGTCTTGCCCTGCGAGAGCAGGACGGGGGCGGCCTGGGCCCGGCCGGCGGGCAGCAGCAGGACCAGCGCGGCGACCAGCGCGGCGGCGAGGGCCGCGGCCAGGGTGCGGTGCTGGGTGCGGTGCGGGGTGCGACTCGGGGGTGCGGAGGTGGTCGGCCGCACGGGCCGGGGGGCGGGCGGGGGCGGGGCGGGCATCGGGGCTCCCGATCGGGTGGGGGTGGGGGCGGCACCGTCGAGGGCCGGTGCCCGGATCAGGGAGAGCGCTCTCTCACTACGCCAGTGATGGTTGCCCCGTTGTTTCGTCCGTGTCAAGGGCGGCGACAGTTCGTTCGCCAGCGAAGTGTGGTCGAAAACCGACTACAGCAGTGATGTTCCGCTGCTCGACCCCTTGACGGGGGACGGGTGGAGCGACCAAGCTCCGGATGCCACCCGGGAGAGCGCTCTCCGAGAGCATGCCTTCCCGGGCCTCCACCTGCCATCCCTCGCGAGGAGCCGTTCCATGCCCGTTGCCCTGCCCCGCACCGGCCCGAGAGGCCGCCTGCTCGCCAGCTCCGCGCTGCTGGTGCTGGCCCTGACCGCCGCGACCTCCTGCTCCAGCGGCACCGGCGGCGGCTCGTCCGCGGACGAGGACCCCAACGCGAAGATCACCCTCACGGTGAACCTGTTCTCCGACTTCGGCTACGCGGACCTGTACAAGGAGTACGAGCAGGCCCACCCGAACATCACCATCAAGGAGAACCGCGCCGACATGGGCGCGCACCACCAGAACCTGCACGCCCACCTGCTGGCCGGCTCCGGCACCGCCGACGTCGAGGCGATCGAGATCGGGCAGGTCGCGGGCTTCCAGCCGGAGGCCGGGAAGTTCCTCAACTTCCTGGACGACGGCGTCAGCAAGGACCAGTGGGTGCCGTCCAAGACCGCCCCCGCCTCCAGCCCCGACGGCAAGGTGCTGTTCGGCCTGGGCACCGACATGGGCGGCATGGCGCTGTGCTACCGCAGCGACCTGTTCAAGGCCGCGGGCCTGCCCACCGACCGCGAGGCGGTCGCCGCGCTCATGAAGGACTGGCCGTCCTACCTGGCCGCGGGCAAGCAGTTCCTCGCCAACAGCCCGAACAAGGACGTCCGCTGGTTCGACAGCGGCGGCAACCTGTTCACCTCGATCCTGGCCCAGGCCCCGCAGGGCGTCTACGACGCCGAGGGCAAGGTCGTGGTCACCACCAACCCGGCCGTCAAGCAGTCCTTCGACCTGGTGGCCGGGGCCATCAAGGACGGCGAGTCCGCGGGCGTCCAGGCCTTCACCCCCGCCTGGGACACCGGCTTCCAGAAGAGCCAGTTCGCCACCGTCGCCTGCCCGGCCTGGATGAGCTACGAGTTCAAGGCCAACCCGCCCGCCGACGGCGGCAGTTGGGACATGGCCAGGATCCCCGGCGGCGGCGGCAACTGGGGCGGCTCCTACCTGACCGTCCCGAAGTCCGGCAAGCACACCAAGGCCGCCGCCGAACTGGCCAAGTGGCTGACCGCCCCCGCGCAGGAGGCCCGGCTCTTCAAGGAGAAGGGCTACTTCCCCTCCGACCAGGCGCTGTGGACCCAGCCCGACATCGCCGAGCACACCGACCCGCTGTTCAACAACGCCCCGACCGGCAAGATCTTCTCCCAGTCGGCCCGCGACCTGAACCCGCAGCCGCTCGGCGCGCACGGCGCGGAGATCGGCACCGCCCTCGGCAACGCGCTGACCTCGATCGAGCAGGGCAAGACCGACGCGGACGGCGCCTGGAAGCAGGCCCTCAAGGACGTCGACAACATCGTCAACTGACGGTCCGCTCCCCCGAGACCCGGGGGGGGGGGGGGGGGGGGGGGGGGGGGCCCGCGCCCGCCCCGGCCCCGCCCCCCCCCCCCCCCCCCCCCCCCCCCCCCCCCCCCCCCCCCCCCCCCGGGGGGGGGCGCCCCCCCCCCCCCCCCCCGCGGGCCGCGGGCGGACCTCAGAGCGCACCCTCCATGGCGGCCTCGGCCTTGGCCTCGGCGGCGTCCGCGCCACCGCGGAGCTTGACCTCGCGGATGAACAGCGAGGCGGCGATGGCGACCACGCTGATCACCGCGCCCCACAGGAAGACGGTGTGCATGCCGTTGGCGATGCCGTGCTGGTAGGCGCCGATCGCCTCGGGCGGCAGGTTCTTCATGGTGGCCGGGTTCATCGCCGACATGCCCTCGCCGCCGCCCTGCTGCGCCATCTTCTGCAGCACCTCCGGCGGGAGGTGCTTGACCGAGCCGTTGACCTGGTTGACGAAGAGCGTGCCGAACAGGGCCACGCCGAAGGAGCCGCCGATGGTGCGGAACAGGGTGGCGGAGGACGAGGCGACGCCCATGTCCTTCATCTCCACGCTGTTCTGCGCGACCAGCATGGTGACCTGCATCAGGAAGCCCATGCCGGCGCCGAGCACCACCATGTAGCAGGAGGAGGCGAACTTGCCGGTGTCCACGGCGAGGGTGGACAGCAGCAGCGAGCCGCCCGCCATCACGGTGGTGCCGATGATCGGGAAGATCCGGTACTTGCCGGTCTTGGTGATGGCCTGGCCGACCACCAGCGAGACCACCAGCATGCCGAACATCATCGGCATCAGCAGCAGGCCGGAGTTGGTCGCCGAGGCGCCCTGCACGATCTGCTGGTAGGTGGGCAGGAAGGTCACCGCGCCGAACATCGAGAAACCGACGATGAAGCCGATGATCGAGACCATGGTGAAGTTCCGGTTGCGGAACAGCTGGAGCGGGATGACCGGCTCGGCGACCCGCTGCTCGACGTAGCAGAAGCCGATCAGCGAGGCCACGCCGAGCGCGCCCAGGCCGAGGATCTGCTTCGAGCCCCAGGCGTACTCGTGGCCGCCCCAGGTGGTGATGAGCACGGCCGAGACGATGCCGACGGTGAGCAGGATCGCCCCGAAGTAGTCGATCTTCGCGGTGGAGCGGACCTTGGGCAGCTTCAGCACCACGACGATGAAGACCAGCGCGATCGCGCCCAGCGGCAGGTTGACGTAGAACGTCCAGCGCCAGTTCAGGTGGTCGGTGATGAAGCCGCCGATCAGCGGGCCGCCGACGGTGGCCAGCGCCATCACGGCGGCGAACATGCCCTGGTACTTGCCGCGGTCGCGCGGGGCGACCAGCGCACCCATGATCGACATCACGCCGACCATCAGACCGCCGGCGCCCAGGCCCTGGACGGCGCGGAAGATGATCAGCTGGGTCATGCTCTGCGACATGCCCGACAGCGCCGAGCCGAGCAGGAAGATCACGATCGAGACCAGGAACGAGCCCTTGCGGCCGTACAGGTCGCCGACCTTGCCCCAGATCGGGGTGGAGGCGGCGGTGGCCAGGGTGTAGGCCGTCACCACCCAGGACATGTGCTCGGCGCCGTTCAGCTCGCCGACGATGCGGGGCATCGCGGTGCCGACGATCAGGTTGTCGAGCATGGCGAGCAGCATGGTGATCACCAGGCCGACCATCACCAGGCGGATCTCGCGGTGCGGGCGCTGCTCGAACTCGTCGGGCTTCCCGAGTTCGACGACGGGTTCCTCCGGAACCGCCGCTGACTGCTGGGTTGTCATGGTGCGTCTCTCCCGGGGCGCAGGTGCCGCGGGGTGCCGCGGCGGTACTTACTTGACGACCGGCTAGTTAATCGTCGTCCGGCACGGTAGGTTGTTCCCTAGCCGGTCGTCAAGCCAGTTTCGGAACAGCGCCCCTGGGCAGGGAGAATGCCAACAGAACCGCGCCTTGACACCCGTCCCCACCCGCTCACCGAGGCAGGCCTCCCGCGATGACCACCACCCAGAGCCCCCGCAGCGACACCAGAGCGCGGATCATCGACGTGGCCCTGGAGTTGTTCGCCGAGCACGGCTACGAGAAGACCTCGCTGCGGGAGATCGCCGACCGCCTCGGCGTCACCAAGGCGGCCCTCTACTACCACTTCAAGACCAAGGACGACATCGTCCGCGGCATCGTCGAGAAGATGGCCGCCCCGCTCGACGACGCGATCGCCTACGGCGAGGGCAAGCCCTGGTCGCCCGCGCTGCGCGACGAACTGCTGCGCCGGTTCGCGGCCGGGATGGGCGAGCGGGCCCCGCTGCTGCGCTTCTTCCACGAGAACCAGCCCGCGCTGCGGGAGTCCGCGGCCGGGCTGGCGTTCAAGGACCGGATGATCCGGATGATCACCCTGCTGCACGGGCCGGAGCCGACCTTCCGCGACAAGCTGCGCGCCACCGTCGCGCTGACCTCCATGCACTCGGCGATGTTCCTGCTCAAGGCCGAGCTGTGCGAGCCCGGCCAGCCGGTCGCCTCGGTCGAGGAGGCGATGGACGCCGCGCTGGAGGTCGCCCTGGAGGTCGCGGCACGCATCGAGCCGTCCGCGCGGTAGGCGCGGACGGCTCGGAGGCGGGGCGGCGGGGGAGCGGCGGGCGGCGGATCAGAAGTTGCTGGCGCCGTGCTGCTTCAGGTAGCCGACCGGGTCGATCACCTTCGCGTACTGGTTCGCGGTGCGGATCTCGAAGTGCAGGTGCGGGCCGTGCGAGTTGCCGGTGTTGCCGGACTTGCCGACCTGCTGGCCCGCGTCCACGTGCTGCCCGGCCTTCACGCCCAGCTGCGACAGGTGCGCGTACTGCGCGAAGCGGCCGTCGGAGAGCTTCAGCACGATCTGGTTGCCGTAGGCGCCCGCGTAGCCGGAGGACACCACGGTCGCGTCACCGACCGCCAGCACCGGGGTGCCGACCGAGACCGCGAAGTCGGTGCCGGTGTGGTAGCCGGCCGCGTACGCGGCGTTGGTCTTGTGGTACGGGTTGCTGATCGTCGCGCCCGGCGCGGGGGAGGACCAGGACGGCTTGGCCGGCTCCGGGGCGGGAGCGGGGGCCGGGGCGGGAGCCGGCGCGGGGGCCGGGGCCGGCGCGGGGGCCGCCTGCTGCTCGGCGGGCTGCTCGGGGGCCGGGGTGGCGGCCTGCGGCTGCGCGCTCTGCTGCTGCTCGGCGGCGGGGGCCGCGGCCTGCTCGGTGGCCTGCTGGCCCGGGGCCGGGGCCGTGCTCGGCGCCTGCCCGGGGACGACCAGCCCGGTGCGCTGCTCGCTGCGGCTGGCCTGCTCGTCCTGGCCGCCGCCGTGCTGCGCGGTGCTCTGCTCCAGGGCCGCGGCGAGCGTGTCCTTGACGCTCTTGGTCTGCGCGCTCTCGGCGGCGGGCTCGTTCGGCAGGTGGAAGGACTGCGTGCTGCCGCTCTCGGTGCCCTGGGCGCCCTGGGCGGTGGCGGTGACGGTGGTGGCGGCCTGGTCGGCCGGGTGCGAGCCCTGCGCGAGGGCCTGGCCGGTCGGGACCAGCAGCGCACCGGCGGCGACCACGGCCGCGCCGGAGGCGAGCGCCTTGGCGGGGGCCAGTCGGGCCGTGGTGAGCGGGCGGGCGGACAGCACCGAGCGGACGTGGCGAGTGGTGGTCGCCTGGAGAAGCCGGCGGCCGGTGGCGGGGAGAGAACGCATCGGGAGTCGGAACCTCACGGACGGGGCCAGCGCGGGGCCGAGCCGGTGCGGCTCGCCGAACTGGTGCAACGACTCCGGTGTAAACGACCCGGACGCGCAGGCCCAAGAGTGTGACCTACGACGGTCGGTAGTGCACAAGTCGGGCAAAAGGGCCCTCCGGGTCAACGGGCAGCCCGGGTTTTCCCGCCCCAAACCTCCTATCCCGGGTCGTATGTCGGAAATGTGCTGTGAGCAGCGCCACCGGAAGCCGCCCGGTTTGGGGCCGAACCGGGCCGGGTACAACCGGCTTTCGCACCAGCTGCACCATCCGATCCACCCCACCGTCGGAGATGATCAGCTGATGAACGACACCCCTGTTCTGGACCGCCGCTTCCGCACCCGCCGCCAGGCCGACCGCCTGCTCTCCGGCAGCCGCCCGCAGACCGTCCGCGAGTCGCTGGCCGCCCTCGCCGCCCTGGCCGACGGCCCCCACCCGCTGGACGAGCCCGTCGACATGTACGGCAACGGCATCGTCCGCACCCTGGAGCGCCGCACCGCCGAACTGCTCGGCAAGCCCGACGCCGCCTACTTCCCGACCGGGACGATGGCCCAGCAGGCCGCCCTGAAGACCTGGGCCGACACCCACGGCCCGGTGGTCGCCATGCACCCGCTCGCCCACCCCGAGGTGCACGAGCGCCGCGCCCACCAGGTGCTCTCCGGCCTGCGCAGCGTCCCGCAGCCCGGCGCCCGGCGGCACCCCACCGCCGCCGAGCTGGCCGCCCTGGACGAGCCGTACGACGTGCTGATGCTGGAGCTGCCGCTGCGCGACGCGGGCTTCGTGCTGCCCGACTGGGCGGAGCTGGAGGCGCTGTACGAGCTGGCCGAGCGGCAGGGCCGACCGGTCCACCTGGACGGCGCCCGGCTCTGGGAGTCCGCCCCGCACCTGGGCCGTACCCTGCCGGAGGTCTGCGCCCGGGCCGGGTCGGTGTACGTCTCCTGCTACAAGTCGCTCGGCGGCCACAGCGGCGCCCTGGTCGCGGGCGAGGAGGAGTACGTCCGCCGGATCAAGGTCTGGCGGCACCGCTACGGCGGCAACCTCTGGCAGCAGTGGCCCGCGGCGCTCTCCGCGCTGGCCGGCCTGGAGCGCGAGCTGCCCCGCCTGCCCGGGTACGTGGCGCACGCCAAGGTGGTCGCCGCCGCCCTCGCCGAGGCCCCCGGTGCCCGGGTCAACCCCGCCCCGCCGCACACCCACCAGTTCCAGTTCTGGCTGCCGCACCCCGCCGACCGGCTGAACGAGGCAGGCTACCGGCAGGCCGAGGAGCAGGGCGTCGCGCTGTTCGGCGGCTGGCGCGAGCCCGGCCCGCTGCCCGGCCTGTCGATGACCGAGGTGACGGTGCTCGCCGACGCCGAGCAGTGGAGCGCCAAGGAGGTCGCCGAGGCCCTGGAGGCCTTCCTCGCCCTGCTCTGACCCGCCCCGCCCCCGGGCCGTACCCCCCCCGGGCACGCGAAGGGCCCCGGCGGTCTGGAGACCGCCGGGGCCCGCACGTTTTACCGATCAGACGGTCACTTCCGGACGGGAGAGACCTTGATCATGGCCTCCAGGTTGTTGCCGGACTGCCACAGCACCTCGATCTGGGTGCGGGTGTCCGGGACCTGGACGCCGCTGTACGGGTTCTCGTTGAACCAGTACTTGGTGGTGTGGTCGTTGAAGACCGTCACCCCGCGCGAGCTCGGGATCTTGGTGAGCGCGTCGGCCTTGTGCAGGCTCAGGCCGTCGGTGCGCTCGAAGCCGAAGGTCGCGTCGTACGACTGGAAGCGCGGACGCATCAGCGTGCCGTCGTTCCACTTGATCGGCGCCGGGTGGGCGTCGACCGGCAGGATCAGGCCCTGGCCCGGGTGGGTGGCCACGTTGTTGTCGGACTGCGAGGAGTCCCACAGCCAGATCAGGATGCCGTTCTGGTTGGCGTAGTGCTCCACCCAGTCCGGACGCGCGGCCGAGCCGAAGTTGTACGGGCCGGTCTTCAGCGTGGTGTCGAACGAGACGTACTGGCGGTTCTCGACCAGGTAGTGCTGGTCGTAGTCCTTGGAGAACTTGCCGGAGATCCGCGAGAAGCCGTCCGCGGTCCAGCCGTTGTCGCCGTTCTCGGCGCCGTCGGTGAACAGCGCAGCGCCGTCCGCGGTCACCGCGATGTTGTCCAGGGCCAGGCCCTTGTAGTGGACGCCGCCGTCGGTGGTGTTGTGGAAGCGGACCTTGACGGCCTGCCCGGCGTACGCGTTCAGCGAGAAGGACAGGTCGCCCCACGCGCCGTTCGAGCTGCCGTTGATCGCGTTGTCCGGCAGCGCGGCGCCGTTGAAGGTGCCGGCCAGCGCGGTCCAGTTCTTGCCGCCGTCGGTGGAGACCTCGGCGTACGCGTAGTCGTAGTCCGTCTCCAGCTCGTACCAGGCCTTCGCGGTCAGCGTGGCCGAGGTCTTGCCGGTCAGGTCGACGTCACGGGTCAGCGAGACGTTCAGGTCGTCCGCGCTGCCGCTCCACCACTCGTTGCCACCCTCGAACGGGGTGTTGATCTCGGTGGTGACGGTCTTCGGCGGCAGGTTGACGACCAGGCCCTGCTTGCGCTTGGTGTTGTACTCGACCGGGCCCAGCAGCGAGAGCGAGGTCTGGCCGGCCTTGGCGGTGTCGTAGTTCAGCCAGCCCAGCTTGAGCTTCGACCAGACGTCCAGGTCGTTCGGCATGTCGCCGATCTCGTTCTTGCCCTCGCCCAGCCAGGAACCGGAGGACATCAGCGACCAGAAGCCGACCGAGTTGTCGACGCCGGGGGTGCCGGTGGTGTCGTACAGGTCCGGCAGGCCGAGGTCGTGGCCGTACTCGTGGGCGAACACGCCCAGGCCGCCGTTCTCCGGCTGCATGGTGTAGTCGCCGACCCACAGGCCGGTGGCGCCGATCTGGGTGCCGCCGAGCTTGTTGTTGTCCGGGCCGGTCTTGCCCGCCTGGTTGGCGTACGCGTACGAGCGGTGCGCCCACAGCGCGTCGGTGCCCTGCACGCCGCCGCCGGCCGACTGGTCCTCACCGGCGTGGACGATCTGGAAGTGGTCCAGGTAGCCGTCCGGCTCGTTGAAGTTGCCGTCGCCGTCGTAGTCGTAACGGTCCCACTGGTCGTACTGCGCCAGGTCGGCCTTGATCTGGGCGTCGGTGCGGCCCTTGGCCTTCTGGTCGGCGACCCAGGCGTTGATGCCGTCGCGGATCAGGTCCTGCGCGTTGGCGCAGACGTGCTGGCCGCAGTAGTCCGAGCCGTAGCGGGCCTCGTTCCACGGCACCCGCACCCAGTCGGTGACCAGGCCGTCGACCGAGTACCGGCCGGAGGACTGGCGCTCGTAGTAGGTCTTCAGCGAAGGCTTGTCCTTCGCGAAGTAGACGTCCTGGTAGTGCGCCTGGTTGTAGTCCGCCTGCCAGGCCGTCGAGTTGTCCTTCGCGCGGTCCGGAGCGGCGATCTGGTTGTGCGCCGGGCCGGGCGTGCCACCGTACTTGACCTTGCCGTCGGCGGTCTTGGTGGTGGTGTCCACCTGGTCGCCGAAGTCGACGAGGATCGTGAAGATCTTGTCGGTGCGCTCGCGGGACAGCTCGACGTACTTGTCACGGCCCAGCTTGATCGAGGAGCCGCTGCCGTGCTGCTCGACCTTCGCGGTGCCGTTGACCAGCTGCTCCACCGCGGCGGTCTGCTCGGCCTGCTGCTTCTCGGCCAGCGGGCTCTGCAGCTCGCGCGGGACGCTGTCGTTCTGGATGACGTCGGCCGGGTCGGTGATCCTGGTGTCGGCCGGGGCGGCCGCGGCCGTGCCCGGCAGCATCCCGGCGCCCAGCGCGGCGGTCACCGCGACGGCGGCGGAAGCCGCGACAGCCCTCTTGGTTATTTTCAACGTGGTGACGTCCTCCCCTTACCGGTGGGGCTGGTGGCCGGACCGGTGTACCAATGCAAGACAGGTGGACGACATTTGACCCAAGGTCCGGTAAAAAAGAAAGACCTTGACCATGGCATGGCCACGCCGCTATGCTCCCGCAACTCCGATCGACTGACGATCCGTCAATCTACTCGCATCCCGTGGAGGGCGCGGTTCGGTCGTGCCCGCACCGTGGCGTGTCGCACCCGTTCGGCGGCTCCCGGGGCCCGCATTCACAGCACACGGAAACCTAAACAGTTTTTCAACTGAAGAGCGGGATGCGAAAAAGCCGCCGCCCCCGACCTGGTCGGGTCGGGGGCGGCGGCTTGCGGAACGCTTTGCGGCGCTATTACTTGGTCAGGTCCGGCCCGGTCGCCGAGACCGCCGCCGGAGTGTCCGCCACCGGGGACTTCTCCTCGCCGCGGAAGGTGAACTTGGCTTCCTTGCCCTCGCCCTCCACGCCGACGACCACGATGTGGCCGGCCCGCAGCTCACCGAACAGGATCTTCTCGGACAGGTGGTCCTCGATCTCCCGCTGGATCGTGCGGCGCAGCGGACGCGCGCCCAGGATCGGGTCGTAGCCGCGCTTCGCCAGCAGGCTCTTGGCCTCCGGGGTGAGCTCGATGCCCATGTCCCGGTCCTTCATCCGCTGGTCCACCTTCGCGATCATCAGGTCGACGATCTCGATGATGTTCGCCTCGGACAGCTGGTGGAAGACCACGATGTCGTCGACGCGGTTGAGGAACTCGGGGCGGAAGTGCTGCTTGAGCTCCTCGCCGACCTTCGCCTTCATCCGCTCGTAGCCGGTCTGGACGTCGCCCGTGGCCGCGAAGCCCAGGTTGAAGCCCTTGGAGATGTCCCGGGTGCCGAGGTTGGTGGTCATGATGATGACCGTGTTCTTGAAGTCCACGACCCGGCCCTGGGAGTCGGTCAGGCGACCGTCCTCCAGGATCTGCAGCAGCGAGTTGAAGATGTCCGGGTGGGCCTTCTCGACCTCGTCGAAGAGGACGACCGAGAACGGCTTGCGGCGCACCTTCTCGGTGAGCTGGCCGCCCTCCTCGTAGCCCACGTACCCGGGCGGGGAGCCGAACAGCCGCGAGACGGTGTGCTTCTCCGAGAACTCGGACATGTCGAGCGCGATCAGCGCGTCCTCGTCCCCGAACAGGAACTCCGCCAGGGTCTTGGACAGCTCGGTCTTACCGACGCCGGACGGGCCGGCGAAGATGAACGAGCCGCCGGGGCGCTTCGGGTCCTTCAGACCGGCCCGGGTGCGGCGGATCGCCTGGGAGAGCGCCTTGATGGCGTCCTCCTGGCCGATGACCCGCTTGTGCAGCTCGTCCTCCATGCGCAGCAGGCGCGAGGACTCCTCCTCGGTCAGCTTGAAGACCGGGATGCCGGTGGCGGTGGCCAGGACCTCGGCGATGAGCTCCTCGTCCACCTCGGCCACGACGTCCATGTCGCCGGCCTTCCACTCCTTCTCCCGCTTGGCCTTCGCCTGGAGCAGCTGCTTCTCGTTGTCGCGCAGCGACGCGGCCTTCTCGAAGTCCTGCGCGTCGATCGCGGACTCCTTCTCCCGGCGCACCTCGGCGATCTTCTCGTCGAACTCGCGCAGGTCCGGCGGCGCGGTCATCCGGCGGATGCGCATCCGGGAACCGGCCTCGTCGATCAGGTCGATCGCCTTGTCCGGCAGGAAGCGGTCCGAGATGTACCGGTCGGCCAGGGTCGCGGCGGCGACCAGGGCGGCGTCGGTGATCGAGACCCGGTGGTGCGCCTCGTAGCGGTCGCGCAGGCCCTTGAGGATCTCGATGGTGTGCGGGAGCGAGGGCTCGGCGACCTGGATCGGCTGGAAGCGGCGCTCCAGCGCGGCGTCCTTCTCCAGGTGCTTGCGGTACTCGTCCAGCGTGGTGGCGCCGATGGTCTGCAGCTCACCGCGGGCCAGCATCGGCTTCAGGATGGAGGCGGCGTCGATCGCGCCCTCGGCGGCGCCCGCGCCGACCAGGGTGTGCAGCTCGTCGATGAACAGGATGATGTCGCCGCGGGTGCGGATCTCCTTGAGGACCTTCTTCAGGCGCTCCTCGAAGTCACCGCGGTAGCGCGAGCCGGCGACCAGGGCGCCGAGGTCCAGCGTGTAGAGCTGCTTGTCCTTCAGCGTCTCCGGGACCTCGCCCTTGACGATCGCCTGGGCCAGGCCCTCGACCACGGCGGTCTTGCCGACGCCGGGCTCGCCGATCAGCACCGGGTTGTTCTTGGTGCGGCGGGACAGCACCTGCATGACCCGCTCGATCTCCTTCTCGCGCCCGATCACCGGGTCGAGCTTGGCCTCGCGGGCGGCCTGCGTCAGGTTGCGGCCGAACTGGTCGAGCACCAGGGAGGTGGACGGGGTGCCCTCGGCCGGGCCGCCGGCCGTGGCGGACTCCTTGCCGCTGCCGGCCTGGTAGCCGGACAGCAGCTGGATCACCTGCTGGCGCACCCGGTTCAGGTCGGCGCCGAGCTTCACCAGGACCTGGGCGGCGACGCCCTCGCCCTCGCGGATCAGGCCGAGCAGGATGTGCTCGGTGCCGATGTAGTTGTGGCCGAGCTGGAGGGCCTCGCGGAGCGACAGCTCCAGGACCTTCTTCGCCCGGGGGGTGAAGGGGATGTGGCCGGACGGGGCCTGCTGGCCCTGGCCGATGATCTCCTCGACCTGCTGGCGGACCGCCTCGAGCGAGATGCCGAGGCTCTCCAGCGCCTTTGCGGCGACACCCTCGCCCTCATGGATCAGGCCCAGGAGGATGTGCTCGGTGCCGATGTAGTTGTGGTTGAGCATCCGGGCTTCTTCCTGTGCCAGGACGACAACCCGCCGCGCGCGGTCGGTGAACCTCTCGAACATCGTTAATCGCTCCTCAGAGCGGTCGGTCAGTTCGGGGGCCGTCCCCGCCCTGTCCTTCCGCATGCTAGTCCCGCTCAGCAGCGCGGCTACGGAACTCCCGCGGAGCGGGAGCAACATGCTGCGCGACCAGCCGACACCTTTCCCAACCTGATGCTGGGAGACGGTGTTCCCAGCGACGGGCCCGATGCACCGGATCCCGCTACGCCAACGGCGAACACGGTTCGGTGGAACCGGCTGACCGGCCCCGCGACGTGCTGCGTCCGGGCTCCGAAGACCCCGTCCACCAGCATTCATACCCGGTAATCCGGCGGGTTTCGCGCGGTTTCCGCGGGGTGCGTGTTCGCCTGGCGAGAAGTCCGCCGACCCGGTCCGCGGGGTGACGGACCATCAGGTCGGTCGCGGGCGGCGTACCGCCGTACCGGTGGCGGTCGCGTGACCGCCCGGCCCCTCCAGCGTTGCACAGGTCGTGACCCGTCCGCCGCCGCTCGCCCCGGCCGTACCGCCCGCGGCCGCGCTCTGGCGCGGGTCGGACCGGGTTACCGCCCCGCTGGGGCCCGCCCGGGCCGCGCTGGGCCGCCTGGAGCGCCTCGGGCACCGCACCGGGCCGGTGCTGCGGCGGGCCGACCGGGCGGCCTTCCTCCTGGCCCCCGGGGCCGCCGAGCCGGTGCCCGACCTGCTCCGCTGGCTCGGCTGGGGGCCGGAGCTGCGGCTGCCGATCGGAACGGGCGCGGCGCACCCGGGAGACCCCCGGGTGCCCGAGCCGCGGAGCGCCGACTGGCTGCGGGCCGGGGCCGGACGCCCCGCCCTGGACCTGCGCTCGCCCGACCTGCTCCGCCTGCTGGACGCCCTGGCGGACGCCTGCGCGCGGGAACGGCTGGGCCTGCCGCCCGCCCGCTGAGGGCCGCGGGCTCAGGAGGCGTGGGCCCGCTCGTACGCCTCGCGCACGTTGCTCGGGACGCGGCCGCGGTCGTTGACCGCGTGGCCGTTCTCCTTCGCCCAGGTGCGGATCTTGGCGGTGTCGGCCTGACCGGCCGAGGAGGCCCGCCCGGAGCTCCGCCCGCCGCTGCCGCCGCGCCGCGGCGCGGTCAGCCGGCCGCTCTGCTTGCGGCCCTTCTCGACGTACGGGGCGAGCAGGACGCGCAGCTTCTCCGCGTTGTCGCTCTTCAGGTCGATCTCGTAGGCCACGCCGTCCAGGGCGAACGTCACCGTCTCGTCCGCGGATCCGCCGTCGAGATCGTCTTCCAGAATGACCTGAACCCTCTGTGCCACGGGCTTCCCTTTCTGCGATAACGACCCATTGCCTAGAGAAAGGAAAGCGTCTTTCACCGGAAAACACAAACCCCTGTGTCGCAGGTCGTGCCGCCGGGCATGACTCACAGGTGCAGCAGCATCCGCGAGTTGCCCAGCGTGTTCGGCTTCACCCGCTCCAGGTCGAGGAACTCGGCGACGCCTTCGTCGTACGAGCGCAGGAGTTCTTCATAGACTTCCGTGGCCACGGCGGCGGGGTCTGCCGTACGATCGTCGTTTTCGCCGATCTCCACGAAGCCGTGTTTCGAGAAGAACGGAACCTCGAACGTCAGGCAGAAAATCCGACGGACGCCGAGCCAGCGCGCGGTCTCCAGCAGCTTGTCCAGCAGCTGGTGCCCGATGCCGAGCCCCTTGCAGACCGGGTCCACCGCGAGGGTGCGCACCTCGGCGAGGTCCTCCCACATCACGTGGAGCGCCCCGCAGGCCACCACCCGGCCGTCCTCGTCGCGTTCGGCGACCCAGAACTCCTGGACGGATTCGAACAGCGTGACGGTCGGCTTGTCGAGCAGAATCCCGTTCCGGGAGTAGGTGTCGATGAGCCGGCGGATGGCGCGCACGTCGGTGGTCCGCGCACGGCGGATGGTGACCTCCATGCCGGGGAACGTTATCGTGCCGCGGGCGGCCCGGTCTCCTCGGTATCGGCGCCCGCCACCCGCAGTGCGTCGCGCAGCCACTCGCGCTGTTCCGGCGACATCATCCCGAAGAAGTGCACCAGGGCCGCGGCCGGATTGTCGCTCGTCGCCCACGCGTCGTTCATCAGCGCGGCGGTGTACGCCTCCCGGGAGGAGACCGGTTCATATCGGTACGCGCGCCCCGCGCGCTCGCGGCGCACCCAGCCCTTTCGGTGGAGCTTGTCCAGCACCGTCATCACGGTGGTGTAGGCGATTTCGCGTTCCGACCGCAGATCCTGCAGAACCTCCCGAACCGTGACCGGGCGGTTCCACTGCCACACCCGGGTCATGATGTCGTTCTCGAGTTCTCCGAGTTGCCGCGCCATAGTGCCGCCAAGGATAGGACCGATGCGGACAAAAGGCGGCAAACGTCAAACGCGGCGGGGGGGGGGGGGGGGGGGGGGGGGGGGGGGCGGGCGCGGGGCGCGGGGGCGGGGGGGGGGGGGGGGGGCGGGGCCCGCCCCGCCCGGGGGGGGCCCCGCGCCCCCCCCCCCCCCCCCCCCGCCGCGCCCGCCCACCCCCCCCCCCCCCCCCCCCCCCCGGGGGGCGGGGGGCCGCCCCCCGCCCCCCCCCCCCCCCCCCCCCCCCCCCCCGCCGCGGTGGCCGTTATTCGGCGGCGGAACGCGCGGCCATGGCCTCGGCCGCGGCGTCCTCCTTCGCCTTCTGGGCGCCGCCCTGGCTGCGGATGATGGCCCGCACCAGGAAGGCGAAACCGACCGCCATGACCAGCGGCGGGACGATCGCGCTGACGTACTCCATCGGTTACTCCTCGGTGGTGTCGGACTCGGCCGCGTCCGCGGCCTTCTCGCTCTTCGCGGCCTTCTCCGGCTTCACCAGCGGGAAGAGCACCGTCTCGCGGATGTTCTTGCCGGTGAGCAGCATGATCAGGCGGTCCACGCCCAGGCCGAGGCCGCCGGTGGGCGGCATCGCGTACTCCAGGGCGCGCAGGAAGTCCTCGTCCAGCTGCATCGCCTCGACGTCGCCGCCGGCCGCCAGCAGGGACTGCGCGGTCAGCCGGGCGCGCTGCTCGACCGGGTCGATCAGCTCGGAGTAGGCGGTGCCGATCTCGGTGCCGAAGATCACCAGGTCCCACTTCTCCGCGACGCCCTCGATCGAGCGGTGCTGCCGGGTCAGCGGGGAGACCGAGGTCGGGTAGTCCTTGATGAAGGTCGGCTTGATCGCGTGGTGCTCCAGCAGGCGCTCGATCAGCTCCAGCACGATCTGCCCGTGGTCCCAGTTCGGGTCCAGGTACTGGTCCAGGTCGTGCTTGGCGGCCAGCTCGCGCAGCTCCTCGACGGAGGTGGCGGGGGTGACCTCGGTGCCCAGGTGGGCGGAGATGCCCGGGTAGACCGAGACCTCCTCCCAGGGCTCGGCCAGGTCGATCTCGTGCTCGGCGCCGTCCGGGCCGACGCCCCTGACCACGGTGGTGCCCAGCGCGTCCCGGGCGGCATTGACGACGATCGCCCGGATCAGCTCGGCCTGGGTGTCGTAGTCGCCGTACGCCTCGTACGACTCCAGGGCGGTGAACTCCGGGTTGTGGGTGGCGTCCGCGCCCTCGTTGCGGAAGTTCCGGTTGATCTCGAAGACCTTCTCGGCGCCGCCGACCACCAGGCGCTTGAGGTACAGCTCGGTGGCGATGCGCAGGTACAGCTCGATGTCGTACGCGTTGATGTGGGTCTTGAACGGGCGGGCGTTGGCGCCGCCGTGGATCGGCTGCAGCATCGGGGTCTCGACCTCGAGGTAGCCGCGGTCCTCGTAGGTGCGGCGGATCGAGCGGATCACCTTGGTGCGCAGCTGCAGCATCTCGCGCGCCTCGGGGTTCACGATCAGGTCCACGTACCGCTGGCGGACCCGGGCCTCCGGGTCGCTCAGGCCCTTGTGCTTGTCGGGCAGCGGGCGCAGGCACTTCGCGGTGAGCTCCCAGCGGTCGACCATCACGCTGAGCTCGCCGCGCTTGGAGGTGATCACCTCGCCCTCGACGCCGACCTGGTCGCCGAGGTCGATGTCGCCCTTCCAGGCGGCCAGCCGCTCGGCGCCCAGCTTGTCCAGGGACAGCATCACCTGGAGGTCGCCGGAGCCGTCGCGCAGCGTGGCGAAGCAGAGCTTGCCGCCGGTGCGGGCCAGGACCACCCGGCCGGTGACGCCGACCCGCTCGCCGGTGGCGGTGTCCGGGGCCAGGTCGGGGTGCTTCTCGCGCAGCTCGGCGATGGTGGTGGTGCGGGGGAAACCGACCGGGTACGGGTCGATGCCGGCCGCCCGGAGCCGGTCCAGCTTCTCGCGCCGGACGCGCATCTGCTCGGGAAGGTCGTCGGTCGCGGGGAGAGTGCTCTGATCGCTCACCCCACCAGGGTAGCCAGGCTCACGGCCTGCTCCGCCACGGGATATCCGGGCGGCGCCCCCGGACGCGCCGGTTCCCCGGACCGCCCGCGCGGGCCGCCCGGGGAACCGGGGACGTCACTGCTGCGCGCCGGCCTTGCGACGGCGGGTGACGAGGACCACGCCGCCGCCCAGCGCGATGGCGCCGATGCCCAGGCCGAGCAGGGTGCCGCTGCCCTGGCCGCCACCGGTGGAGGCCAGGTTGCCGGTGCCGCCGGTGCTGCCGCCGGTGCCGTTCTGGCCGGTGCTCGGGCTCGCGCTCGCGCTCGGCGACGGCACGGCCGACGAGGTGCCCGGGGCGGGCGAGGGGGAGGCGGACGGGTCGGTGCCGCCGGTGCCGGTGCCGGTCGACTGGCTCGGCTGCGGGGACGGCGTGCCGGTGGACGCCTCGCCGCCGAGGGCGACGGTCACCACGTCGTTGGCCTTGTTGTGGTCCCAGGGCTTGCCGCTCTCCTGGTTGTCCTCGCCCAGCGAGGGCAGGGTCACCACGGCGGAGAGCTTCGCCGCCGGGTCGGCCTGGACGGTGAAGTCGAAGGAGGCCCGGTAGCCGTTCTTGACGTAGGGCGTGGTCTGGCAGGTGAAGGCGTTGACCGCGGGGTCCGTGCTGGCCGGGTAGCAGTTGTCCGGCTTCTGCAGCACCTTGGCCTGCGCGGGCAGGTCCACCCGGACGTTGGCCGGGTGGGTGCCGCTGCGCCAGTCGATCGACGCCGGACCGTTGTTGACCAGGCCGACGGTCAACTTGCCCTGCTGCTTGCCCGCTTCGGGCGCCCAGCTGCCGGTGGCGGCGAAGTCCGCGGTGTTCGGGACGGTCGCCTGCAGGCTGAGGTAGTTGCCGCGCTCGAAGTCGATCACCCCGTTGGGGGTGCTGGTGTCCGGCTTGCCGACGACGGTCAGCTTGGTGGAGGACTGCCCCGGGACGAAGTGGAACTGGCCCAGCCAGCCGCTCAGGTCCGGTGCGGTCGTGGTGATTTCGACGTCCTCGTACGAGTAGTACGCGTCGGAGCCGACCTTGAAGCCGATCGGGGAGAGGGTGACCGTCTCGCCGGGCTCCACCGCCGTGTGGACGGTGCAGATCTGGATGTTGCCCTCGGTGGCGTACTGGCAGTTGGAGAACTGCGGCAGGAAGGAGAGCTCCATCCCGCCGGTGAAGGTCAGGTAGAGCTGGGAGGCGGGGAGCTGGCCCTTGTTGGTGACCTTGAGCTCCGGCGTCCAGGTGTCGCCGGGCTTGAGGTCCCGGTTGGTCGGGAGCTCCTCGCCCACCACGTTGCTGCCACCGAGGGTCACCTTGGTGTCGGCGGAGGCGGTCGCGCCGTTGAACACCGCGGTGGTGTGCAGGACGGCGGAGCTGCCCGCGGCCTTGGCGGCGTCGGGGCCGTACAGGTAGAGGTCCAGGCCCTGCTTGCCGCCGTACATCGACATCGCGTCGCAGGTCAGCACCTGCCCGGAGGTGGTGCAGCCCTGGGACAGGACCGAGACCGAGGCGATGCCCTGCAGCGGGGCCAGGTCGACGGTGACCCTGCCCATGGCGCTCATCGGGGCGTTGGAGAGCGTCAGGTCCAGGTGGACCTGGGTCGAGTTGCTGCCGTGGTCCGGGGCCGTGGAGTGCGGGTCGACCGCGACGGCGTCGGGGGCCTCGATCTTCAGCGTGCTGTCGGCCGCGTGAGCGGCCGGGGCGACGGTGCCGCCCAGGGCGAGCGCGGCCAGCGTGGTGGCGAGCCCGAGCGAACGGGAGCGCGAGGTGCGCATGATCCCCCCAAAGGGTTCCGTGTGCACGGTGTGTGCGGGAAGACCCTAGGGGCGGGATCCAGCCACCGAGGGCGCTCGAACCGGACACTTCGGGGCAGGGAGGTTCGTATCAGATCGAATCTTTGCCGAAACGTTACCGAACGGCTCGAGCCCCCTCCGGAGGGGAGGGGGCCTGCGGGGGGACGGGGTTCAGCCGTCGGTGCCGGTGGCGAGTTCCGGGCGGTTCTCGTCGTCCGGGGGGTCCTGGTGGGGGGTCGGGCGGGAGCGGCGGCCGAAGAGTTCGGCGGGGGTGGGCATCCGGCGGGGGCGGGGGCGGTCGGTGGGGGGCTGGGGTTGCTGGTCGCTCATCGGGAACCGTCCTCCAACTGGGGTGGCGGGCTGGGGTTCGGACGCGGGGCTGGGCACCGCGGCGAGGTGCCGCTGTCCGGAGCCGAGGGAGAGCCGCTCGCGGACCTCGGCCTCGGCGAGCGCGTGGCAGCGTCCGGCGAGCCGGGAGCGGCGGGCCCGCTCGTGCGGGCCGCACGGCTGGCGGGACAGCGAGCGCAGCGCCGACAGGTCCTCGGCGGTGGGCAGGTAGCCGTCGGTGACGGCCTCCTCCAGGCGGTCCAGGTAGCCCCGGGCGCTCCCGGGCAGGGCGGCGCGGTAGCGGGTCAGGTCGGTGAGCATGAAGGCGCGCAGCCGCCCGCCCTCCTGGACCGCCTCGTCGATCGCCTCGGTCAGCCGAAGCGCGTCCTGGACGTCCTCCGCCCACAGTTCGACGGCCGCGGCGGGCGCCGGGAGCCGGTCGGGGGCGGCCGGGTAGAGGGCTTGGGCGAGGACACGGCGCAGCACCCGGACTTCGTCGGCGCTGAAGGCCATGCCGCCGCGCGATCCGTGTGGCGTTGGCATGGGTCGACAGTACGTGGCGTACGTCCGACTTATGGCGATTGATGACGTGTTTGTCCCGATTGGCCTATGAGATGGTGCATCCGTTCCCGAGCTGCGGTGGGGGAGCGCGACGGGCCCCGGACCCCCCGTCCGAGGGGTCCGGGGCCCGGGGGCCGACGGGGCGTCAGGCGGCCGTGGCCGGACGGTTGCGCTCGAAGACCAGGCGCAGGCCGATCAGGGTCAGCCAGGGCTCGTGCACGTCGATCGAGTCGGCCTCGCCCAGCACCAGCGGGGCCAGGCCGCCGGTGGCGATCACCTGGACGTCGTTCGGGTCCTTGGCCAGTTCCTTGGCCATCCGGTTGACCAGGCCGTCGACCTGCCCGGCGAAGCCGTACAGGATGCCGGACTGCATGCCCTCGACGGTGTTCTTGCCGATCACGTTGCGCGGGCGGGCCAGTTCGATCTTGCGGAGCATCGCGGTGCGGCCGCCCAGGGCGTCCACCGAGATCTCGATGCCCGGGGCGATCGCGCCGCCCACGTAGTCGCCGCGGGCGTTGATCGCGTCGAAGGTGGTGGCGGTGCCGAAGTCGACCACGATGCACGGGCCGCCGTACAGGTGGTTGGCGGCCAGCGCGTTGACGATCCGGTCCGCGCCGACCTCCTTCGGGTTGTCCATCAGCACGTGGACGCCGGTCTTCACGCCCGGCTCGACGATCACCGCCGGGACGTCCCCGTAGTAGCGGCGGGTCACCTCGCGCAGCTCGTGCAGCACCGCCGGGACGGAGGAGCAGATCGCCAGGCCGGCCACCCGGTCGTCCGCCGAGACGATCGGGTGGGCGCCCATCAACCCCTGCATCAGCACGGCCAGTTCGTCCGCGGTGCGGCGCGGGTCGGTGGAGATCCGCCAGTGCTCGACGATCTCCTCGCCGTCGAACAGGCCGAGCGTGGTCTGGGTGTTGCCGACGTCGATGGTGAGGAGCATGGGGCGCTTTCTGCTTCGAAGGGTCAGGAGCTGCGGAGGTCCAGGCCGATGTCCAGGATCGGCGCGGAGTGCGTCAGGGCGCCGACGGCCAGGTAGTCGACACCAGTCTCCGCGACCTCGCGCGCGGTGGCCAGGGTCAGGCCGCCGGAAGCCTCCAGCTTCGCCCGGCCCGCGACCAGGGCGACCGCCTCGCGCAGCTGCTCGGTGGAGAAGTTGTCCAGCAGGATCAGGTCCGCGCCCGCCTCCAGGACGGGGGCGATCTGCTCGATCGTGTCCACCTCGACCTCGATCGGCAGCTCCGGGAACGCCTCCCGGACGGCGGTGAACGCCTCGGCGACGCCGCCCGCCGCGACCACGTGGTTGTCCTTCACCAGCGCCGCGTCGGAGAGCGCCATCCGGTGGTTGGCGCCGCCGCCCGCCCGCACCGCGAACTTCTCCAGCGCGCGCAGGCCCGGGGTGGTCTTGCGGGTGTCGCGGACCACCGCGCCGGTGCCCTCCAGGGCGTCCGCCCAGGCGCGGGTCGCGGTCGCGATGCCGGACAGGTGGCAGAGCAGGTTCAGCGCCGAGCGCTCGGCGGTCAGCAGGTCGCGGGTGCGGCTGCGCACCGACAGCAGCACCTGGCCGGGGGCGACGAGTTCGCCGTCCTCGACGTGCCGCTCGACCTCGAACTCCTCCTCGCACACCAGCGAGACCACGGCCTCCGCTACCCGCAGACCGGCCACCACGCCCGCCTGGCGGGCGGTGAAGTCGGCGGTCGCGACGGCCTCGGCCGGGACGGTCGCCACCGAGGTGACGTCCTCGCCGCCCGCCAGGTCCTCGGACAGGGCCATCATCGCCACGTCCTCGACCTCGACCGGGTCCAGCCCGGCCTCCTCCAGCAGCGCGGCCAGCGCCGGGTCGAGCCCGGTCTCGTACTCCTCGCCCTCGCCGCACGCGCAGCCGTCGCCGCAGCCGCCGGACTCGGTGGACAGGAGGGGGAGTTCGGAGTGGGACATGGTGGGGAGCTCCAGTTTCGGCGGGGCGGTGCGGGGCGGTGGCGGTGCGGGGCGGTGGGCGTCAGTCGGCGAGCGGGTGGACGACGTGGCGGTGCCAGTGGGCGTCGTCGCGGTCGGGGAAGTCCTCGCGCCAGTGGCAGCCGCGGGTCTCCTCGCGGAGGGCGGCGGAGGTGGTGAGGGCGGTGGCGACCTGGTACAGGTTGGTGGCCTCCCAGGTCTCCACCGACGGGTCGGCGCCGTGGGCCGGGTCGGCCAGGGCGGCCAGGCCCTTGGCGGTGGCGGCCAGCGACTCCGCGGAGCGGAGCACGCCCGCGCCGGCGGACATCAGGTGCTGGAGCTCGCCGCGGGCCCCGGCGGGCAGCAGCGGGACGGGCGTGGCGGCCTGCGCGGCACCGATGTTGACCGTCCGGGCCGGGAGCCGCCCGGCGGCGTTCAGCGCGGCCAGGTCGGCGGCGATCCGCTCGGCGAAGACCAGGCCCTCCAGCAGCGAGTTGGAGGCCAGCCGGTTGGCGCCGTGCACGCCGGTGCAGGCGACCTCGCCGCAGGCGTACAGGCCCGGGACGGTGGTGCGGCCGTGCAGGTCGGTGCGCACGCCGCCGGAGGCGTGGTGGGCGGCCGGGGCGACCGGGATCGGCTCGGTGACCGGGTCGATGCCGTTGGCCCGGCAGGCGGCCAGGATGGTGGGGAAGCGGTGCTCCCACATCTCGGCGCCGAAGTGCCGCCCGTCCAGGTACATGTGCCGGGTGCCCTTGGCGTGCATCCGGCGGATGATCCCCTTGGCGACGATGTCGCGCGGGGCGAGCTCGGCCAGTTCGTGCTGGCCGACCATGAAGCGCACCCCGTCCGCGTCGACCAGGTGCGCGCCCTCGCCGCGGACCGCCTCGGAGACCAGCGGCTGCTGGCCCTTGGCGTCCGGGCCGAGCCAGAGCACGGTCGGGTGGAACTGGACGAACTCCAGGTCGGTGACCTCGGCCCCGGCCCGCAGGGCGAGCGCGACGCCGTCGCCGGTGGAGACCGCCGGGTTGCTGGTGGCCTCGAAGACCTGGCCCATGCCGCCGGTGGCCAGCACCACGGCCCGGGCCAGGATCGCGCCGACGCCGTCGCGCTGGCCCTCGCCCATCACGTGCAGGGTGACGCCGGAGGCGTGACCGTCGGCGTCGGTGAGCAGGTCCAGGACGAGGGCGTGCTCGATCAGTTCCAGGCCCGGGTCGGCCTCGATCGCGGCGACCAGGGCGCGCTCGATCTCGGCGCCGGTGGCGTCGCCGCCCGCGTGCGCGATCCGGCGGCGGTGGTGGCCGCCCTCGCGGGTCAGCACGATCTCGCCGTCCTCGTCGAGGTCGAACTCGGCGCCGACCTCGATGAGCCGGCGCACCGCGTCCGGGCCCTCGGTGACCAGGGCGCGCACCGCCTCCTCGTCGCACAGGCCGGCGCCCGCGACCAGGGTGTCCTGCAGGTGCTGCTCGGGGGTGTCCCCCTCGCCCAGGGCGGCGGCGATGCCGCCCTGGGCCCAGCGGGTGGAGCCCTCGTCCAGCACCGCCTTGGTGACCACCATGGCCCGCAGGCCGGCCTTGCGGGCGTTGAGCGCGACGGTGAGCCCGGCCACGCCGGAGCCGACCACGACCACGTCGGTGCTCGTGGTCCAGCCGGGGGCGGGGGCGGTCAGGCGGTGCGACATGGGTTCAGCTACTCCTTCAGCGCGCGGCGGCGTCGGCCGCGCCGTTCGCACCACCGTACGCGGCGTCGCCGCGCAGCAGTCCGCTGCCCTCGGGGGCGTCCGCGGGGTCGCCGCCGAGGCCGGTGATCCGGTTGTGCTCGTCGACGAAGACCACCTTCGGCAGGTACGCCTTGGCCTCGGCGGTGTCCATCTGCCCGTAGGCGATCAGGATCACCAGGTCGCCGGGGTGGACCAGGCGGGCGGCGGCCCCGTTGATGCCTATGACGCCCGAGCCGCGCGGCCCGGCGATGGTGTAGGTCTCCAGCCGGGCGCCGTTGTTGATGTCGACGATGTGGACCAGCTCGCCGGGGAGCAGGTCCGCGGCGTCGAGCAGGTCCTCGTCGACCGTCACCGAGCCCACGTAGTGCAGGTCGGCCTGGGTGACGGTGGCGCGGTGGATCTTGGACTTGAGCATGGTGCGGAACATGGGTCACGCCTCCTGTGAGTGCATGCCTGGTGGTGCCTACCGGGTGGACGGGCGGCCGGTGCCCGTGGACAGCGGCCGCCCGGGGCGTCCTAGCGGACGATGACGCTCACGTTGTCGATCAGCCGGGTCGAGCCGACCCTGGCCGCGACGGCGAGCACCGCCTCGCCCCGGAAGTCGTCCGGCGCCTCGGTGAAGGACAGCGGATCGATCAGGGCGAGGTAGTCGAGGGAGATGCCGTCCGCGCCCTCCAGCACGGCGGCGGCCGCCTCGCGGACGGCCTTCGGGCCCTGCGCGCCGGCGTCCCGGCCCGCGAACAGGGCGCGGGAGAGGGCGAGCGCCCGGGTGCGCTCGGCCTCGGAGAGGAAGCGGTTGCGGGAGGACAGCGCCAGGCCGTCCTCCTCGCGGACGGTCGGGACGCCGACCACCTCGACGTCGAAGTCCAGGTCGGCGACCATCCGGCGGACGATCGCCAGTTGCTGGGCGTCCTTCTCGCCGAACACCGCGAAGTCCGGGTCGGTGATGTGCAGCAGCTTGGCGACGACGGTCAGCACCCCGTCGAAGTGGCCCGGGCGGGACGCGCCCTCGAAGCCCTCGCCCATCGGGCCCGCCGAGAGCCGCACCAGCGGCTCGCCGTTCGGGTACACCTCGTCCACGGACGGGGCGAACACCACGTCGGCGCCCATCTCCTCGGCCAGCGCGACGTCCGCGTCCAGGGTGCGCGGGTAGCGGTCAAGGTCCTCGCCCGCGCCGAACTGCAGCGGGTTCACGAACACCGTCACGGCCACCCGGCCGTCCTTGCCGACCTGGCGGCGGGCCTCGCGCACCAGCGCCGCGTGGCCCGCGTGCAGCGCGCCCATGGTCATCACCACGGCGTTGTCCACCGGCTGTTCGTCCGGCCAGAACGCGGCCTCGAACTCCTCCACGGTGCGGGTCAGCACCGCCTTGCGGACCTTCGCCGGCTTCGGGGCCTTCGCCGGGCGCCTGTCGCGTGCCATCAGTGCTTCTCCTCGTTCAGTACGTCCAGCAGCGCCGCCGCCGGCTCCGGCTTCAACGTGCCGCCCGCCACCGCGCGCTGCGCGGTGGCCCGGGCCATCGCCCGGTACGCCTGGCCGATGTCCGGGGTCACCGTAGCGAGTCGGTCCAGGTGCGTGCGCACCGTCCCGACGTCGCCGCGGGCCACCGGGCCGGTCAGCGCCAGGTCGCCCGAGCGCAGGGCGTTGTCCAGGGCCGCGCCCAGCAGCGGGCCGAGCATCTGGCCGGGTTCGGCGACCCCGGCGGTGCGCAGCAGCTCCATCGCCTGCGCGACCAGCGTGACCAGGTGGTTCGCGCCGTGCGCGAGGGCCGTGTGGTAGAGCGGACGGACCTCCTCCGGGATCCAGGACGGCTCGCCGCCCATCTCCACGACCAGGGCCTCGGCGACCGGGCGCAGCTCCTCCGGGGCGGTCACCCCGAACGGGCAGCCGGCCAGCCGGGCCACGTCCACCGAGGTGCCGGTGAAGGTCATCGCCGGGTGCAGCGCCAGCGGCAGCGCGCCCGCGCGGGTGGCGGGCTCCAGGACGGCCACGCCGTGCGCGCCCGAGGTGTGCACGAGCAACTGGCCGGGACGGACGGCGCCGGTCGCGGTCAGGCCCTGCACCAGGTCGGGCAGCGCGTCGTCCGGGACGGTCAGCAGCACCAGGTCCGCCGCCGCCATCACCTGCGGGGGCGTCACCAGCCGGACGCCGGGCAGCAGGGCCTCGGCGCGGCGGCGGGACGCGGCGGAGACGCCGGACGCGGCGACGACGCGGTGGCCCGCGAGCTGCAGGGCGGCACCCAGGGCGGGTCCGACGCGGCCCGCGCCGACGACGCCGACGGCGAGCCGGGCGGGGCGGTTACCGGGGTCGGAGGGGTCTCCGAAGTCGGGCAGCACTCTTCCGTTCCAGTCCTCTAGGGGTACCAGACGTACCGGTCAATGGTACGGGGGTTTGCCGCCCGCCCACCCACCCGTGCGCCGACAGCCCGCGTGGGCGGAGGCGTGGGTGGGTGCCGGGGGGGCTGGACGGGCAGGTGCGGCGGGGCGGGTGGCCGGGCGCGCAGTTCCTCGCGCCCCTGGCGGGGCGGGGCACTTGGGCGGGAGGCGCACGGGTGGGCGGGTGGGGGCAGGGACGGGGAGCCCCCCGTCAGGGGGTCTCGCCGGCGCGGACGAGGCCGTTCTCGTAGGCGAGGACGACGGCCTGGACGCGGTCGCGGAGGGAGAGCTTGGCGAGGATGCGGCCGACGTGGGTCTTGACCGTGGCCTCGGAGAGGACCAGGCGGGCGGCGATCTCGCCGTTGGAGAGGCCCTGGGCGACGAGCAGGAAGACCTCGCGCTCGCGGTCGGTGAGGGGGGCGAGGACGGGGGAGCCGGGGGTGCTGGCGGGGGTGGGGAGCACCTCGGCGAAGCGGTCGATCATGCGGCGGGTGGTGGTGGGGGCGACCACCGCGTCGCCGCCGTGGACGGAGCGGATCGCGGCGACCAGTTCGGTGGGCGGGACGTCCTTGAGCAGGAAGCCGGACGCGCCGGCCTTGAGCGCGGCGAAGGCGTACTCGTCCAGGTCGAAGGTGGTGAGGATGAGGACCCGGGGGGCGCCCTCGACGGGGTGGCCGTGCTCGTCGAGGCAGATCCGGCGGGTGGCCTGGACGCCGTCGAGCCGGGGCATCCGGACGTCCATCAGGATCACGTCGACCTCGGCGGTGCGCAGCACGTCGACGGCCTGCTGGCCGTCGCCCGCCTCGGCGGCGATCTCGATGTCGCCCTGCGACTGCAGGACCATCCGGAACCCGGTGCGCAGCAGTTCCTGGTCGTCGACGAGCATCACGCGGATCGGCATGCGGGTCGGGTCTCCTTCTACGTTCACTTGGGCGTTCTGAGGGGGAGGACGGCCCGGATCCGGAAGCCGCCGCCGGGCCGGGGCCCGACGTCCAGGCTGCCGCTGACCATACCGACGCGTTCGCGCATGCCGATCAGGCCGTGGCCGAGCCCGTCGGCGCCGCCGACGAGCTGTTCGCGGGTGGAGCCGCGGCCGTCGTCCTCGACCAGGACCTCCAGGTCGGCGGGGCGGAAGTCGACGGCGACCTTGGCGCGGGCGTTCGGGCCGCCGTGCTTGCGGACGTTGGTGAGGGCCTCCTGGACGATCCGGTAGACGGTCAGCTCCAGGCCGCGGGGCAGCTCGCGGACCTCGCCGGTGGCGGTGAAGTCGACCGGCAGGCCGGCCGTGCGGACCTGCTCCAGCAGCTCGGGGAGCTCCTCGACGCCGGGCTGCGGCACGTACTCGCCCGCGGTGTCGGCGGTGCGCAGCACGCCCAGCAGGCGGCGCATCTCGGCGAGGGCCTGGCGGCCGGTGGAGGCGATGGTGCCCAGCGCCTCCTTGGCCTGCTGCGGGGAGGAGTCCAGCACGTAGGCGGCGCCGTCGGCCTGGACGATCATCACCGAGACGTTGTGCGCGACCACGTCGTGCAGCTCGCGGGCGATCCGGGCCCGCTCGGCGGCGACCGCGACCTGGGCCTGGGCGTCGCGCTCGCGCTCCAGCCGGGCGGCCCGGTCCTCCAGCTCGACCAGGTAGGCGCGGCGGACCCGGGTGAGCCGGCCCCAGGCCCAGCACAGCACGAACGGGGTGGTCATCAGGGCGGCCAGGAACACCGCCTTGTAGCCGTCCCCGCGCTGGTCGGGGGGCGTCAGCCGCCACAGCGTCAGCGGCCCGGCCGCCAGGCTCGCGGCCAGCGCCAGCCGGGACGTCCAGGCGTGGCCGAAGGCGGCGCCGGTGTAGGCGAACACCAGGTAGGCGATGCTCGAGGCGTTGGGGTCGACGCCGAACGCGACCTGGCCGAGGCCGAGCACGACGGCCGCCGCGGTGGTGGCGTCCGGCCAGCGGCGGCGCACCACCATCAGGGCGGGCAGCAGGAAGGCCACCGCGAGGCCGGTGTAGTGCTTCCAGGACGGCAGCGGGGAGCCCGGCACGCCGGTGGACTCGACGGCGGCGAGCACGCCCAGCATCAGGACCAGCAGCGCCCAGCCGGAGTCGACGACCACGGGGTGTCGGCGGAACCAGGCGTTGAGTCGGTGCACGCTTCCAGCCTAGGGAGTCCGGGAGCGGGTTCTGCTCCGCCGCGAGGGCGATCCGCGGCTACTCCCCAGGGTGGAGGCGCGGGCGCCCGGTACCGTCGTGGGCCATGACCTGGATGCGGTGGCGGCCCGCGATCGAACACGCCCTGTACCGGCCCGACGGCGGCTTCTACCGCAGGCCGGAGGGCCCGGCCGGGCACTTCCGCACCTCCGTGCACGCCTCCGCGCGGTTCGCCGCCGCGGTCGTCCGGCTGTTGGCCGGGGTGGACGCGGCGCTCGGCCGGCCGGAGCGGCTGGACTTCGTCGACGTCGGCGCCGGGCGGGGCGAACTCGTCCTCGCGGTGCGGGCCCTGCTGCCGGACGGCCTGCGCGGGCGGGTGCGGCTGCGGGCGGTGGAGCTGGCCGACCGCCCGGCCGACCTGCCCGCGGAGGTGCACTGGTCGGCGGAGCTGCCGTCGGGCGCCGTGGGCCTGCTGTTCGCCAACGAGTGGCTGGACAACGTCCCGCTGGACCTCGCCGAGCCGGACCCCGCTCCCGACGGGGAGGGGCGACTGCGGTACGTCGAGGTCGCGCCGGACGGGGCGGAGCGGCTCGGCGGGCCGGTGTCGGGGGCGGACGCGGCCTGGGCCCGGCGCTGGTGGCCGGACGGGGAGCGGGTCGAGCTCGGCGGACCGCGGGACGCCGCCTGGGCCGCCGCGGTCGGCGCGCTGGAACGCGGCCTCGCGGTGGCCGTCGACTACGCGCACCTGCGCGCCGCCCGGCCGCCGTTCGGCACCCTGACCGGCTTCCGGGACGGCCGCGAGTGCGCCCCCGTCCCGGACGGCTCCTGCGACCTGACCGCGCACGTCGCGCTCGACGCGGCGGCCGTGCCCGGGCACCCGGCGCTGCTGGCCACCCAGCGCGAGGCGCTGCGCGCGCTCGGCGTCAGCGGGGCCCGGCCGCCGCTCGCGCTGGCGAGCAGCGACCCGGCGGCCTACCTGCGGGCGCTGGCCGGTGCGGGGGAGGCGGCCGAGCTGACCGACCCGGCCGGGCTGGGCGCGTTCCACTGGCTGGTCCAGGCCGTCCGCATGCCGGTACCGGAGGACCTCGCGGGCCTGCCGGGATGGCAGACTCTCCCCTCGTAGAAGGAGGCGACGGCCATGACGGAGACCACGGTCGGCATCGGTCCGGGCGCGCAGACGCTCCCCGGCGACGGCGGCAGCACCGACATGGTGCTCAACATCGGCCCCCAGCACCCGTCCACGCACGGCGTGCTGCGCCTGAAGCTGGTCCTCGACGGCGAGCGGATCACCAGCGCCGAGCCGGTGATCGGCTACATGCACCGCGGCGCGGAGAAGCTGTTCGAGGCCCGTGACTACCGGCAGATCATCATGCTGGCCAACCGGCACGACTGGCTGTCCGCGTTCGCCAACGAGCTGGGCGTGGTGCTGGCCGTCGAGCGGATGCTCGGCATGGAGGTGCCCGAGCGGGCGGTGTGGCTGCGCACGCTGCTGGCCGAGCTGAACCGCGTCCTCAACCACCTGATGTTCCTCGGCTCCTACCCGCTGGAGCTGGGCGGGATCACGCCGATCTTCCACTCCTTCAACGGCCGCGAGGAGCTCCAGCACGTGCTGGAGGAGGCCTCCGGCGGCCGGATGCACTACATGTTCAACCGGGTCGGCGGCCTCAAGGAGGACCTGCCGGCCGGCTGGCTCGGCCGGGTCCGCCGCGCGGTCGGCGTGGTGCGCGGGCAGCTGCCGGTCTTCGAGGACCTCGTCCTCGGCAACGAGATCTTCCGCGGCCGCACCGCGGGCGTCGGCGTCCTCTCCCGCGAGCACGTCCACGCGTACGGCGTCAGCGGGCCGATCGCCCGGGCCAGCGGCGTCGACTTCGACCTGCGCCGCGACGAGCCGTACCTCGCGTACGGGCAGTTGCGGGACGTCCTGAAGGTGGCCGTCCGGGAGGAGGGCGACTGCCTGGCCCGGTTCGAGTGCCTGCTGGAGCAGACCGCCAACGCGCTCGACCTCGCCGACGCCTGCCTGGACCGGCTGGCCGAGCTGCCCGCCGGGCCGGTCAACCTGCGGCTGCCCAAGGTGCTCAAGGCCCCGGAGGGCGAGACGTACGCCTGGACCGAGAACCCGCTCGGCCTGAACGGGTACTACCTGGTCTCGCGCGGCGAGAAGACGCCGTGGCGGCTCAAGCTGCGCTCGGCGTCCTTCAACAACATCCAGGCGCTGACCGAGCTGCTGCCGGGGACGCTGGTCGCCGACATGGTGGCGATCCTGGGTTCGATGTTCTTCGTGGTCGGCGACATCGACAAGTAGCGGGCCCCCGGCGGGGGCCCGCTGCCGGGGCTACTGGTCCGCCGGGTGCGGGGCCAGCCGGGTGTCGTGGGCCTTGCAGAGGGCGACCAGCTGCTCGTACGCGGCGGGGCCCATGAGCTCGGTCAGCTCGGGGCGGTAGGAGACGTAGACCGGGTCGGGGGCGTGGTGCGCCTCGGGGGAGCCGGTGCACCACCAGTGCAGGTCGTGGCCGCCGGGGCCCCAGCCGCGGCGGTCGTACTCGCCGATGGAGACCTGCAGGTAGCGGGTGTCGTCGGGGCGGTCGATCCAGTCGTAGGTGCGGCGGACCGGCAGCTGCCAGCAGACGTCCGGCTTGGTCTCCAGCGGCTCCAGGCCCTCGCGCAGGGCGAGCACGTGCAGGGCGCAGCCGGCGCCGCCGGGGAAGCCGGGGCTGTTGAGGAACAGGCAGGCGCCGTTGACGCGGCGGGTCTGCCGGTCGCCGTCCTCGTCGAACATGGTGATGCCGCCGTCGCGGCGGATCCGGCCCTTGGCGTCGGTGCCCTCGGCGTGGTGCTCCCAGATGTCGGGGGTGAGCCGGGCGGCGTGCTCGGCGACGCGCTGCTCGTCCTCCTCGTCGGAGTAGTGGGCGCCGAGGGTGCAGCAGCCGTCGGAGGCGCCGCGGCCCGGCTGGATGCCGTGGCAGCCCTTGCCGAAGATGCAGCCCCAGCGGGAGGTGAGCCAGGTGAGGTCGCAGCGGAACACCTGGTCCTCGTCGGCGGGGTCGGTGAACTCGACCCAGGCGCGCGGGAAGTCGAGGGCGACCTCGCGCACGGTGGGCATCGCCAGGTCGACGACGGGGCCCTTGGCCCTGGGGGCCTTCGCGGCCTTGGACGCCTTGGAGGCCTTGGCGGGCTTCTCGGTCTTCTTGCTCTTGGTGCTGTCAGCTGGTGCCACCCGGTAAGGGTAGGGCCTGGACGGGGCGGGGCGGGGGTGCGGCGACGCGGCTTTGCCGGTGGTTCGTTCCGTTCGGTGCCGGTTTGGCGGGTTTCGAGCGGGTGGTGAAGGTGAAGCGGCTGTGAAAAGGACCGCAGGCCGGTCGGCGGCGGCCGGGAGTGGTCCTAGGATGGCTCAGCCGGTAGGTCGGGCGCGCGAGCGCCCTTGCACGGGGGAGTGCAGATGGGCGACGAGGTCGTCATCCGGTCGTGGGAACTCCACGGCGAAGGACGGGAGTTCGAGAAGATCTCGGACGAGTTCGGTAAAGCGGCGCAGCAGTTGGAGAGCGGGCTGGCGGCGCTGGGCGCGCCGTGGGGCTCGGACGAGCCCGGCGCGCCGTTCGGCACCGCGTACGGCGAGGCCCGGGAGGGCGCGCTGGCCGGGTTGCAGGGGCTGTCGGAGCGGCTGGGCCGGATCGGCCGCGGGCTGCACACGATGGCGGACAACAGCGAGCGCACCGATCAGGACGTCAGTGCGGACTTCACCGCGCCCTCGCTGAACCACCCGACCGCAACCGGCCGGGCCTGAACCGGAGTCAGACCAGGAGGCGGGCCGCTGCGCGCGCCGAGCCGCACCACCCGAAGGGGGAGCACGTGTCCAGGAACCTGCCGGAGGAACTCGCCCCCGCGCTGGCGCGGACCGGCCACGCGTGGCCGCAGGCGGACGAGGACGGGCTGCGCCAGGCGGCCGTCCTGTGGCGGGAGTTCGGGTCGGAGGCGGACGCCCTGGTGACCCGGGGCGCGGCCTCCGCGCAGCGGGTCTCGGGGGAGAACAAGGGCCGCGCGGTGGAGGCGTTCGCCGACCACTGGCGGCAGTTCAGCGGCGGCGGGCGCGGCCAGTTGGACGACGCCTCGGCGGCCGCGGCCCTGGTCGCCGCCGCCCTGGACAAGGCGGCCGGGGCGGCCGACCAGGCCAAGGTCGACATCATCGCGGTGCTCACCGAGCTGACCGAGAAGATCCGGGCCGCCGACGCGGCCGAGGCCAAGGCCAAGGCCGACATCGCCTCGGCTGGCCAGGAGATGACCACCGGGCTGGGCGGGCTGGTGACCGGCGCGGTCGGCGCGGCCGTCGGCGCGGTGAAGGAAGTCGCCGCCGAGGCCGAGGAGTTGGCCGCGGTCGAGCACGCCAAGGTGAAGATCGGCCAACTGCTGGAGCAGCTCGGCCGGGACATGGCCGAGGCCGCGAAGTCGCTGGCCAAGGAGCCGCCGCTGGTCGCGCTGGAGCGGATCGCCCAGGCCGACGGCCGGGGCCTGCACGGCGAGCAGCGGGAGTCCTCGTTGGCGGCCCGCTCCGGGCAGGTCACCGGGGTGCTGGCGAAGGCCGGGGTGGCCCGCTCGGTGGAGGTGGCGAGCGTCGCCGGCCTGCACGCCGAGCTGAAGGCCGACGGCACGGTGCGCACCGACCGGCACGGCAACCCGGTGCTGGTCGGCGAGGACGGGCAGCGGGTCAAGGGCGTCGAGGGCCTGACGGTCACCCAGGGCCCGGACGGCCAGCAGCAGTTGGTCGGCCCCGACGGCTCCCCGGTCACCGGCGTGGCGATGGGCGAGGACGGCAAGCCGCTGCTGGGCGCCAACGGCAAACCGCTGCTGGTCGGCCTGACCGGCGCCCTGGTCGGCACCGGCATCACGCTCGCGATCGGCCGGGGCGGCAAGCTCGAGCTCGGCGACGACGGCCACCCGGTGATGATGGCCGCCGACGGCACCCAGGTCTCCGGCCTGGTCACCGACCAGAAGGGCCACCTGCTGGCCGGCACCGACGGCCACCCGCTCACCGTCGACGCCTCGGGCCGGGCCACCGGGCCCGACGGGCAGGTCGTGCAGTTCGGCGCGGACGGCCGTCCGGTCGACCTGCTCGGCGCGGACGGCAAGCCGGTCACCGTCCTGGACGGGCAGCAGCAGGGCGGCGGGCCCTTCGGGGCGCAGGGCGGCCACGGCGGGCCCGGCGGCCACGGCGGGCCGAACGGGCCGGGCAACTGGCCCGGCGGCGCCAACGGCCAGAGCGGCCCGGGCGGCGACCACGGCGACCTGCTGGGGACCGTCCAGAAGACGGTCGAGACCGCGGGCGCCCAGACGGTCGACACGGTGCGGGGCGTGACGGGCGGCCCCGGGCCGCAGCCCGGGCCGGTCGACAACGGCGGCGGGCACCGCGGCGGTGGCGGCTACGGCGGCGGTGGCGGTTACCAGACCGGTTCGGGCGGCTCGCACGGGTCGTACGGCGGCTCGGCCGCGGCCTCGTACCCCGCGCCGTCCTACGGCGGCTCCTTCGACGGCGGCTCCGGTGACTCCGGCGGCTCCGGCGGCGGCTACGTCCCGCCGGTGCGCGGGCCGATCTCGGTGCACGTCGACTCGGTGGCGGCGCCGCCCGCGCCGAGCGTCCCGCCGGTGTCGGCCGGGGACATCTGGTCGTCCGGCGGTGGCGGTGGTGGTGGCGGCGGGATCGGCGGCGGTGGCGGTGGCGGTGGCCACCACGCGGCGGACCCGGCGTCCTCGTTCGGCGGTTCGGCCGCCTCGAACGGCTCCTCGTTCCAGCTCGGCCCGGTCGGCGGGGGTTCGGCCGCCCCGGTCGGCGGCATGCCGACCACCGCTCCGGTGGCGGGCGCCCCGGTGACGGGTGCGGGCCCGGTGGGCGGCGCGGTCGGGGCCGCCCCCGGCGCGGCGGCCGGTGCGGCGGGCGCTCCCGGCGCCCCCGGCGCGGCCGGTGGCCCGGTCACCGGTCCGGTGGCGGGCGCGGCGGGCGGCACCGCGGGTGCGCCCGGTGCGGCCGGTACCTCCGGCGGCGCGGCCGCGGTGATCGGCGTCGGCCAGCAGCCGGCCGGCGGCCGCGCGGTGGCGACCGGCCCGGTGGGGCCGGTGGGCGGCGGCGGGATCGGCCAGCACGCGCCCGGCGGCCCGGTGCGCGGCTACGAACCGCCGGTGGACGTCCGGCGCCAGTCGACGACCGACGAGCAGGGCCTGCCGGTCAACCCCGGGCAGGTGTCCGCGGCCTGGCTGGTGATCGCCAACGGCCGCCGCGGCGGCGCCCCGGGCCCGCTGCCGGTCGGGGAGCGCGAGCGGACCCTCGCCGACAGCCGCCCGTACGGCCTGCCCGGCGGGCTCGGCCCGGTCGACCCGGCGCACCAGGCCGAGGTGGTGCGCCGCACCCCGGTGCCCGCGCCGGACCCGATGGTCGGCGAGTGGATCGAGGTGCTCAACGGCGGCGGCCACGCCGAGACCGGACGCGCCAACAACTGCGTGGACGTGGCGCTGTCCGCCGTGGACACCCTCGGCGGCGTGCCGACCTGCGCCGCGCCCCGGCTGCCCGACGGCCCGGCCGGCGAGCGCGGCGGCCGCGACCGCGCCGAACTCGAACTCGGCACCCGCTTCCTCGACCTCGGCGACGGCCCCGACGCCCACGACAAGCTCGGCCGGGCCCTGCTCGCCCACGGCACCGGCACCCGCGCCGTGCTGCTGACCGTCGACGCCTTCGGCCGCTCGCACACCTGGAACGCGGTCAACCACCAGGGCGTGCTCAGCTACCTGGACCACCAGACCGGCTACGCCGCGCCCGCCCCGCTCTACCCGGCCGACCACGGCCTGTGGGCGATCGCGGTGGACGCCGCGGACCGGCCGATCGACCTGGCCGCGCCGCTGCCCGCCACCGTCGCCGTCCCGGACCGCGCCCCCGAGCCGGAACCCGAGCCCGAGCCCGTCCTGGTCGGCGCCCCCGCCCCGGAGGCCGAGGCGTCCGGGGAGAGCGCCGCCCCCGCCGCCGCGCCCGCGCCGCCGCGCTCCCGGCTCACCATCCACCGCACCACCACCGGGAGCACCAACCGATGATCACCCGCGAACAGGCCCTCGCCACCGCCCACCGCTGGGTCAACGGCGACCTCCCGCAGGAGGGGGCGCGGCCTGTCAGGTGCCACGAGTTCGACCTCGGCTGGGTGCTCTGGCCGGAGCCCGCGCCCGTCCTCACCGACCCGCTCACCGGCGCCCGCCGCGCCCCCGAGGAGATCGGCGCGGCCTGCGCGGTGGTCGACCGGGTCACCGGCGAACTCGTCGTCTACCCGTCCGTCCCGGTGCCGGTGGTCGAGCAACTGCACCGCGACCGCCTCGGCGCAGGCAGCCACAACCCGGCGCTGCCCCCGGTCACCGGCCCCGGCACCCGGGCCACCCTCAGCTACCGGGACGAGAAGGACGAACTGCAGTCGCTCACCGTCCACTCCGCGCACGGCCGCCCGCACCCGGCCCTGCGCGCCCGGGAGCAGCTCGCCGCCCAGGGCGTCCCGGCCGAGAACCTGGTCGCGCTGCGCACCGACCTGCGGCTGTCAATGCTCCCCGGCAGCTACTCCGAGCAGGCCGTCGCCGAGCAACTGCCCGGCGTACGGCTGGAGTTCGAGCAGCCGTACGGGCCGCGCCACGACCACCGGGCGGCCGCCGTGCGGGCCCTGGTGGCCCGCACCCGCAGCGGCTACAACCGGGTGCCGTTCCCGCCCGCCGTGCCGCCCGCCCAGCCCGAGGACGAGACCGGCCTCGGCAAGCGGCTGGCCGCCCTGTTCGGCGAGGACGGCGTGCGCCGCTTCGAGCCGGTCGAGACGCTCGCCGCGGACCTGCCCGAGGCCGTCGCCCGCCCGCTCCAGCGCACCGGACTGCCCCGCGAGGTGCCCGGCTTCTTCGCCCTCCACCTGCCCGAGGCCGACGGCATCGCCGAACAGGCCGCCCCGCCGCTGCCCGACCTCACCGAGCACCTCGGCGCCCTCGGCCGCGGCCGCCGGGCCACCGCCGCCGCCCGCACCGCGCTGCTGGGCCAGCGCCTGATCGGCACCGACGGCTGGGCGCTGCTCACCGTCGACACCGCCCAGGGCCGGGTCCGCGCCGTCGACCCCGACACCTGCGAGACCCGCTACTGCAACACCGACCTCACCGCCTTCACCCGCTGCCTGGCGCTGCTGGCCGAACGCCGCCCCCGCCTGCTCGACCTGCCCCCCGAGCAGGCCGGGCCCGCCGTCGCCGAGTTCCAGTGGGCGCTGGCCGCGCTCGACCGGACCGCCCTGCGCGACCCGGAGAACTGGTGGGCGGTCATCGTCGAGCAGCTCTGGGACGGCATGCTGTGACCCCGCTCGCACCGACCCCGCTCGCACTCCGGGCGGTCACCGGGTTGGGCTAGGTTGGACGGTCATGCGACTCGGTGTGCTCGACGTAGGCTCCAACACCGTCCACTTCCTCGTGGTGGACGCCCACCCCGGCGCGGCCCCGCTGCCCGCCTACTCCCACAAGGCCGAACTGCGCCTCGCCGAGCTGCTGGAGGAGAACGGGGCGATCAGCGAGGTCGGCGTCGAGCGCCTGGTCTCGATGGTCGCCTCCTCGCTCCGGGTCGCCGAGGACAAGGGCGTCGTCGACCTGCTGCCGTTCGCCACCTCCGCCGTCCGGGAGGCCGCCAACGGCGAGGAGGTGCTGCGCCGGGTCGAGGACGAGACCGGCGTCGCGCTCACCGTCCTGTCCGGACAGGACGAGGCCCGGCTCACCTTCCTCGCCGTCCGCCGCTGGTTCGGCTGGTCCTCGGGCCGACTGCTCAACCTCGACATCGGCGGCGGCTCGCTGGAGATCGCCTGCGGCCTCGACGAGCAGCCCGACGTCGCCACCTCCCTCCCGCTCGGCGCCGGGCGCCTCACCCCCCGCCTCCCCGGCGAGGTCGCCGACCCCGGCGACCTGCGCGAACTGCGGCGGCACATCCGCGCCGAGATCGCCGGGACGGTCGGCGACTTCACCCGCCTCGGACCGCCCGACCACTCGGTCGCCACCTCCAAGACCTTCAAGCAGCTCGCCCGGATGACCGGTGCCGCCCCCGAGGGCGCGGGCGTCCGCGTGCCCCGCAAGCTCACCCGCTCCGGCCTCTCCGCGTGGCTGCCCCGCCTCGCCGCGATGACGCCGGGCGAACGCGCGCAGATCCCCGGCGTCTCCCCGGGCCGCGCCCGCCAACTGCTGGCCGGGGCGCTGGTCGCCGACGCGGCGATGGACCTCTTCGGGCTGGAGGAGCTCGACATCTGCCCGTGGGCGCTGCGCGAGGGGATCATCCTGCGGCGGCTGGACGCGATGGACGGGAACGAGAGTCGCGTCGCGATCGAGGCGTAGCGGAGGCAGCAGGCGTAACCAGGGGCGCGGGGAACTGCGCGCAGCGGGGTCGAACGTCAGCAGGATCGCGGGATAGTGCAAGTGATCATCCTGCGTCGCGATCCGGCTGTGCGTGCTCGCTTGGCCGCGCAGTTCCTCGCGCCCCTGGTTCCGCAGCGGCTGGCGCAGCAGTTCCCCGTGCCCCTGCTTTCGCTCGGCGCAGCAGTTCTCCTCGCGTCCGTGCTTTCGCGGGGCGTGTCCTAGTCTGGTGGGCGTGGCGGATTCGGCGGACGAGCGGCGGTCGAGGCGCGGCCCCCTGCCGTTGAAGGCGGCGCGGGCCGCCAGGGCGGCGCGGCGGAAGTTGGAGCGGCCGGGGTGGCCGCCGCCGCACCCGGCGTTGCACGTGCCGGAGACGAAGGTCGCGCTGTCGACGGCGTCGGTGTACCCGTCGACGACGGAGACGGCGTTCGAGCTGGCGGCGCGGCTGGGGTACGACGGCGTCGAGGTGATGGTCTGGAACGACCCGGTGAGCCAGGACGTGGAGGCGCTGCGGCGGCTCTCGGACCGGCACGGGGTGCCGATCCTGGCGGTGCACGCGCCGTGCCTGCTGATCACCCAGCGGGTGTGGTCGACGGACCCGTGGACGAAGCTGGTGCGGGCCCGGAAGGCGGCCGAGCGGCTGGGGGCGGACACGGTGGTGGTGCACCCGCCGTTCCGGTGGCAGCGGCAGTACGCGCGGGAGTTCGTGGCGGGGGTGGACCGGATGGCGGGGGAGACCGACGTCCGGTTCGCGGTGGAGAACATGTACCCGTGGCGCTACCGCGACCGGGAGGTGCTGGCGTACGCGCCGGGCTGGGACGTCACGGAGGAGGCGTACCGGCACTTCACCGTCGACCTGTCGCACGCGGCGACGTCCCGGACGGACGCGTTCGAGCTGGTGGAGCGGATGGGCGACCGGCTGGCGCACGTGCACCTGGCGGACGGGTCGGGGTCGGGGAAGGACGAGCACCTGATCCCGGGCCGGGGCAAGCAGCCGTGCGCGGAGCTGCTGGAGCGGCTGGCGCGGACGGGGTTCGACGGGCACGTGGTGCTGGAGGTGAACACCCGCAAGGCGGGCTCCCCGGCCGAGCGGGAGGCGGACCTGGCGGAGGCGCTGGCGTTCACCAGGCTGCACCTGGCGACCGCCCGGCCCGGTGGCTGAAGGGCCGTCCGCCCGCAGAGGAACGCGTGCGCGGGCCGCGGGTCCGGCTCTAGGGTCGAGCGCGTGATCAACGGACGGCCGGTCGAACCGGTGCGCGCCCACGAGGCGGAGACGTGCGAGGACCCGAGCGGCGACGGCTGCTGCGCGGACGGCCCGGTGCGGAAGGCGGAGCCCGCGTGATCGGCCCCGGCACCCACGTCCGGTACGCCCGCCCCTCCCGGGACCTGGCGGCCGCCGAACGCTTCTGGACCGAGGGCCTGGGCCTGTCGGTGCTGTGGCGCACCACCGAGCGGGTCCCCGGCGAGCACGACCTGGTGATGGTCGGCCTCCCGGGCGGCAGCTGGCACTTCGAGCTGGCGCGCGACCCGGAGCGCCCGGTGGAGCCGACCCCGACCGTCGAGGACCTGTTCGTGCTGTACCTGGGCGGGCCGGTGGACGAGGCGCTGGTGGAGCGCCTGGTGGAGGCCGGCGGCACCCGGGTCGCCGCGCACAACCCGTACTGGGACGAGCACGGCGTCACCGTCCGCGACCCGGACGGCTACGACCTGGTGCTCTGCTCGCGCAGCTGGACCTGACCGATGACGGAGGAGAACCGACCGATGTACGACCTGAAGGCGCACGCCAACTCCTTCGGCCCGGTGGCCGCGCAGTACCAGGCCGCCCGGCCGTCCTACCCGGACGAGCTGTTCGACGCGCTGGAGCGGCTCTCCGGCCGCCCGCTGGACGGCGCCGACGTGCTGGACGTGGGCGCGGGCACCGGCATCGCGACCCGGCTGCTGGCCGGGCGCGGCGCCCGGGTGGTCGCGGTCGAGCCCAGCGAGGGGATGGCCGCGGTGCTGCGCGAGGTCAGTCCGCGGATCCCGGTGGTGAAGGCGGTGGGTGACGAACTCCCCTTCCACGACGCCTCGGTGGACTTCGTGACGTACGCCCAGGCGTTCCACTGGACCGACCCGCAGCGCTCGATCCCGGAGGCGCTGCGGGTGCTGCGCCCGGGCGGGGCGCTCGCGGTGTGGTGGAACGTCAAGGACTACCGGGTGCCCTGGCTGGCCGCCCAGCAGGAGCGGATGGCGGCGGCCCTGCCGGAGACGTACCACTACAACAGCGGGGTGAACGCCCGGCCCGAGGCGTTGACGGCGGCGGGCCTGGAGGTGCGCGCCGCGCAGTTGCGCTGGGAGCGGCGCATCCCGGTCGACCAGGTGATCGACGACCTGACCTCCCGCTCGTACGTCGCGGTGCTGACGCCCGAGCGGCGGGCCCCGATCCTGGCGGCGGAGCGGGCGGCGCTGCTGGCCGCGTTCCCGGACGGGCAGGTGGTCGAGCCGTACCTGCTGGACGTCTTCGTGGTGCCGAAGCCGTAGCGCCGGGACGCCCGCACTGACCGCATCGCGGACACCGTGTCCGGGGGCGGCCGGTGCGGGCGTAGGCTCGACAACCCCCGGAAGTCTCCTGAAGGAGCGGCAACGATGCCCCAGCTGAGGTCCAACACGGTCACCCAGGGTCGCAACATGGCGGGCGCGCGCGCCCTTCTGCGCGCCGCGGGCGTAGCCCGCGAGGACTTCGGCAAGCCGATCATCGCGGTCGCCAACTCCTTCACCGAGTTCGTCCCGGGCCACACCCACCTGCAGCCGGTCGGCCGGATCGTCTCCGAGGCGATCAAGCGGGCGGGCGGCATCCCGCGCGAGTTCAACACCATCGCGGTCGACGACGGCATCGCGATGGGCCACGACGGCATGCTGTACTCGCTGCCCTCGCGCGACCTGATCGCCGACTCGGTCGAGTACATGGTCAACGCGCACTGCGCCGACGCGCTGATCTGCATCTCCAACTGCGACAAGATCACCCCCGGCATGCTGATGGCCGCGCTGCGCCTCAACATCCCGACGGTCTTCGTCTCCGGCGGCCCGATGGAGGCCGGCAAGGCCACCCTGGTCGACGGCACCGTCCGCAAGCTGGACCTGGTCGACGCGATCTCCCAGGCGGTGAACGAGAACGTCTCCGACGCGGACATCTCGATCATCGAGGAGAACGCCTGTCCGACCTGCGGCTCCTGTTCCGGCATGTTCACCGCCAACTCGATGAACTGCCTCACCGAGGCGATCGGCCTCTCGCTGCCCGGCAACGGCTCGCTGCTGGCCACCCACACCGGCCGCCGCGCCCTGTACGAGCAGGCCGGCCGCACGGTCGTCGAGATCACCAACCGCTACTACGGCGGCGACGACGAGTCGGTGCTGCCGCGCAACATCGCCACCCGCGCCGCGTTCGAGAACGCGATGGCGCTGGACATCGCGATGGGCGGCTCCACCAACACGATCCTGCACCTGCTGGCCGCCGCCCAGGAGGCCGAGGTCGACTTCGACATGCGGGTGATCGACAGCATCTCCCGCAAGGTGCCCTGCCTGTCCAAGGTCGCCCCCAACGGCTCGTACTACATGGAGGACGTGCACCGGGCCGGCGGCATCCCCGCCATCCTCGGCGAGCTGTACCGCGGCGGCCTGCTGCACGAGGACGTGCACACCGTGCACTCCGACTCGCTCGCCGAGTGGATGAAGACCTGGGACGTGCGCGGCGGCTCGGCCTCCGAGGAGGCCGTCGACCTCTGGTACGCCGCCCCCGGCTGCGTCCGCTCCGCCGAGGCGTTCAGCCAGTCCGAGCGCTGGGACTCGCTGGACACCGACGCCGCCAAGGGCTGCATCCGCAGCGTCGAGCACGCCTACTCGGTCGAGGGCGGCCTCGCGGTGCTCTACGGCAACATCGCCGAGGACGGCTGCGTGGTGAAGACCGCGGGCGTGGACGAGTCGATCTGGCGCTTCCAGGGCAAGGCCGTGGTCTGCGAGTCCCAGGACGAGGCGGTCGACAAGATCCTCCGCAAGGAGATCGCCGAGGGCGACGTGGTGGTCATCCGCTACGAGGGCCCCAAGGGCGGTCCGGGCATGCAGGAGATGCTCTACCCGACCTCCTTCCTGAAGGGCCGCGGCCTGGGCAAGGCCTGCGCGCTGATCACCGACGGCCGCTTCTCCGGCGGCACCTCGGGCCTGTCGATCGGCCACATCTCCCCGGAGGCGGCCTCCGGCGGCGCCATCGCCCTGGTCGAGGACGGCGACTCGATCACCATCGACATCCCGGCCCGCACCATCAACCTGGACGTCTCCTTCGAGGAGCTGCACGAGCGCCGGCTGAAGCTGGAGTCCGAGGGCGGCTACCGCCCGAAGAACCGCGACCGCCAGGTCTCGGTCGCGCTCAAGGCGTACGCCGCGATGGCCACCTCCGCCGACAAGGGCGCCGTCCGGGACGTCTCCAAGCTCGGCTGAGACGCGTGGCACCCGGGGGAGGGCCCCGCTCGTGGTGATAATCGGACGGTGAGTACGACGCGTACGACGAGTCCGACGACCACCGCGGACGGGGCCCCCGTCCCCCCGTCGATCCGCTGGTTCGGCACCACCTGGGTCGACCGCGGCACCGGCTACTGGCTGCGCCGCGCCCTCGTCCCGCTCGGCGCCCTCGCGGCCACCGCCGCCGGGGCCCTCGCGCTGCGGCTGGGCGTCTCCGGCGTCCGGATCTCCGGCGCCTCCCCGCTCACCCTGCTGCTGACCCTCGCCCTCGGCCTCTGCTCCGCCATGGCGGGCCTGCGGAACTGGAAGATCCTCACCGAGGGCAAGGACGCGCTGACCGGCTGGATGGCCGAGGAGAAGCAGCTCGCCGGGGTCTGGCTGGTCGGCTTCGTCGGCGCCCTGGCCGCCTACTTCGCCCGCAGCCTGGTCGAGGCCCCCGGCGAGGGCCTCAAGCGCGCCGCCTACGACCAGGAGCACGCCACCTGGCACCGCCGCCGGGCCGCCCGGGCGGAGCGCGAGGCCCGCCGGGCGGCCCGGCGGCGGGCCTGAGCGTCCGTCAGCTGCGGGTCAGCGTGCCGCACTCCTCGCCGTCCTGCAGCGGCTTGGTCCGGTCGTACGGGTCGGTGGCCGGGCCGCTCGGCGCCGGACCGGTCGCGGCCGCCCGCATGAACTCGAACTCGGGCTCCAGGTAGCCGGAGTGCGCGTCGCACCGGTTGTTGCCGAAGTCGCTGCGGCCGTCGTCCAGCCGCGGCTTCCCGGGCGTCACCTCGTAGTGCTTCGGGTCGTAGAACCGGAAGTCCTGCACCCGGCGGACGATCTCCCGGTCCACCACCCGGCTGCGGTCCACCTGGGCCCAGGAGGCCGGCAGCGCGGTGCCGTCGCCGCCCGGGACGGCCTTCCCGGCGTCCGGGCCGGGGCGTAGCGCGTACACGTAGGTCACGTCGGTGTGCACCAGCATGCCCTGCTCGCCGTCGCCCTCGAAGCTGATCCGGCCCTGCACCTTCACCTGGTCGGTGACCGGCACCGCCCGGGCCGGGTCGAACCGGCTCACCCAGGTCGTCGGGTCGTGCTCGGCGCTCGGGTGCGCCAGCGCCGCGGCCAGGTCCTCGGCGTCCGGCCCGTCCATCAGGTCCAGGACGTGCTGGACGCTACCGCCGGACAGCACCTGCGGGTCCAGGTTGCCGGCGACCAGGTACGCCTTCACCGCGTCCACGTTCGCGGCCACCTGCTGCGCGCTGAACACGCCGGTGGCGGGCATGCTGGTGGGCAGTCCGATGCCGTCCACGCCGTTCGGCCACGCCTCGGCGGGCGAACCCGCCCAGGGGCGCTCCGGGGTCGGCACGTCCGGGTCCACGGTCGGCGGGGCGCTGCTCGGCGGGGCGGTCTCCGCGCCCACGGTGGGCAGCGCGGAGGACGCCGGCGCCTTCGAGCCGCCGCCGCGGTCGGTGACGACCAGCCCGACCAGCACGGCCACCACCACCCCCAGGAGCAGCAGCGCGTTGCGCACCGGGTGCGGGCGCTCCGGCCCGCGGTCGACCGGGCGGGCCCGGCGGCGCCACCGGGAGCGGCGGATCTCCGTGACGGGGCGGACCTCCGTCGTCGGGCGCCACGGCGCGTTCTCCGGCGGCGGGTTCTTCTTCCACCGCTCGGTCAGCATCCGGGCCCGCCCGGACGCCTCCTTGGCGGTCGCGGACCGGACGAACTCCTCGTCCAGCACCAACCCCTCGAAGGGGTCGTCGGGTCTGCCGGGGACGCTGTCGTCCGGCCTCGGCTCATCTATCGTCGGCACGGCCGGAAGTATGCCGACCACCCCCGACACACCCGACAACGGGGGGCGGGCCTGACGCGCCGTCAGCCCTTGCGGGCCGCCTTCACCGCCCCCACCACGCCCGCCACCGCGAGCAGCGCGCCGGCCGGCAGCAGCGAGGTGAACAGCGCCCCGAACAGGCCGTGGGAGCCCAGCAGCCACAGCGCCAGGGTGTCCAGCACCAGCAGCGCCCCGGCGGCGGGCAGCGCGGACTGCCACGGGTGCTCGTCCGCCCAGCGGCGCAGCCGCCGGTCGCCGCCGCCGCGCAGCCGACCGCCGACCGTGCCGACCAGGAAGAAGCAGAACAGCCCCCAACTGACCGGTCCGGCCAGGATGTCCAGCGACCAGTGCAGGGTGATCACGTCCACCGCGAGCGCGGCCCCGCCGACCACCGTGCCCACCGCCGCCGCCGTCCGCCACGGCCCGAGCGTCGCGGCGGCGACGGCGACCTGGCGGTTCTCACGTCCTGACAACTCTCCGTGTCCCATGCCTCCACGGTGCTCCCACCCGCCCCCGGAATCCAGAGTCCGCACCCCTGAGATTCCCCCTACGGGGGCCGGGGCGCGGGCGGGCCGACCGCAGGGTGGACACCTCCGTCGGGGCGGGGGCGCCGCGGGGCAAGATGGGCGGCCAGGAACCGCAGCGCACGGAGGGTACGCACCATGAGCGACAGCACCATCGCCGGCCAGAAGATCGCCTTCCTCGGGACGGGCAAGATCGGCGAGGCCCTGCTCTCCGGGCTGCTGCGGGCCGGGACCTCGCCCGCCGACGTGCTGGTCACCGCCCGCCGGGCCGAGCGCGCCACCGAGCTCGCCGACCGCTACGGCGTCACCACCGTCACCAACGCGGAGGCCGCCAAGCTCGCCGACACCCTGATCCTCGCGGTCAAGCCGCAGGACATGGGCACCCTGCTGGAGGAGCTGGCCGAGCACGTCGCCGCCGACAAGCTGGTCGTCTCGGCCGCCGCGGGCATCCCCACCGCCTGGTTCGAGGAGCGCCTCGCCCCCGGCACCCCCGTGGTGCGGGTGATGCCCAACACGCCCGTCCTGGTCGACGAGGGCATGAGCGTCATCTCCGGCGGCTCGCACGCCACCGAGGCGCACCTGTCCCGCGCCGAGGCGATCTTCCGCTCGGTCGGCAAGGCGCTGCGCGTCCCGGAGGGCCAGCAGGACGCGGCCACCGCGCTGTCCGGCTCCGGCCCCGCGTACTTCTACTTCCTGGTCGAGGCGATGATCGACGCGGGCATCCTGCTCGGCCTGCCCCGCCAGGTCGCGCACGAGCTGATCGTGCAGTCCGCGATCGGCGCCTCGGTGATGCTCCGCGACTCCGGCGAGCACCCCGTCAAGCTCCGCGAGGCCGTCACCTCCCCGGCCGGGACGACCATCGCCGCCATCCGCGAACTGGAGAACCACGGTGTCCGGGCCGCCATGCTCGGCGCCCTGGAGGCCGCCCGGGACCGCTCCCGGGAGCTGGCCGGCGGCAAGTAGGCTCGGGCGGCATGAGCGATCCCGTGACCGACCGCGTGGGCTACGACCTGCTGATCCTGGACAACGACGGCGTGCTGGTGGACAGCGAGCCGATCTCCAACCGGGTGCTCGCCGCGTACCTGACCGAACTCGGCTACCCCACCACGATCGAGGACTCCTACCGGGACTTCATGGGCACCGCCGCGCACACCGTGCACGACGTGGTCGCCGAGCGGTACGGGGCGCGCCTCCCGGAGGGCTTCGACGACCTGTTCCACGACCGGGTGTTCGCCGCCTTCGAGCGCGAACTGCGGCCGGTGGCCGGGGCGGAGAAGCTGCTCGGCCACCTCCAGGAGCACGGCGTCCGCTACTGCGTGGCCTCCTCCGCCCACCACTCCTGGATCCGCACCGCGCACCGCCTCACCGGCCTGTCCGGGTACTTCACCGACGAACTGCTGTTCTCCGCCCAGGACGTCGGCGTCGGCAAGCCCGCCCCCGACCTGTTCCTGCACGCCGCCCGCGCCATGGGCGCCGACCCGGCCCGCTGCCTCGTCCTGGAGGACAGCCGCAACGGCGTGCTGGCCGCCCGCGCCGCCGGGATGGACGTGTACGGCTACGCGGCGCTCACCGACCCGGCCAAGCTCACCTCGGCGGGCGCGACCGGGCTGCTCACCGCGCTGGACGAGGCGATCGCCCTGCTGCCGAACTGAGCCGGGGCCGCCGCCGGACCGGGCCGCGGCCGCTGCCGAACTGACCCCGTCGGACCCCTCCCGCCGACGCCGCCGACCGCCTACGCTCTGCCCAACAGTTGCGTACCGGCCGGTAGCGTCGGTGGTGAGCGAGGTCCCGATGCAGGTCACGGCCCCGGCCGAACCCACCCCCCGGCTCCGGCAGGCCCGGGCCGCGCTGGCCGTCTCCTTCTTCCTCCAGGGCACCACCTTCGCGCTACTGGTCACCTGCATCACCGACCTGCAGAAACGTTACGGCCTCAGCGACGGCCTGCTCCCGCTCTTCCTCGCCGCCGTCCCGATCCTGGCCGGGGTCGGCTCCATCGCCTCCGAGACCCTCGTCAAGCGGACCACCGCCCGCGGCGTCCTGCGGGTGGTCCAGCCCGCGCTCTGCCTGACCCTCGCCCTCACCGGCCTCGGCTCCCGGCTGTGGCAACTCGCCGTCGCCCTCGGCCTGTTCGGCCTGCTGGTCGGCGCCCTCGACGCCTCGATGAACATGCTCGGCGTCGGCCTCCAGCACCGCTACGGCCGCAGCATCATGATCGGCTTCCACGCCGCGTTCAGCCTCGGCGGCATCGTCGGCGCGGCCCTCGCCGCGCTCGGCGCCCACCGGGACACCGGGCTGCCCCTGCTGTTCGGCGGCGCCGCGGCCGTGCTGGTCCCCGCCGCGATCGTCGCCGGACGCCGGTTCGCGGGCCCCGCCGAACTCGGCGACGCCGTCCGCGAGGCGGCCGCCCTCGCCGCCCGCCGCATCCCCTGGCGGCCGCTGCTCCCGCTGTGCGCGGTGATGGCCTTCGCCTACATCGCCGACGCCTCCGTCTCCAACTACAGCGTCAAGTACCTCACCGACGGCCTGCACAGCCCCGAGGACCTCGCCAAGTTCTCCTACCTCGGCTACATGGTCGCCATGCTGCTCGGCCGCGCCGTGGGCGACCGCGCCGTCCAGCGCTTCACCGTCCTGCCCGTCGTCCGCACCGGCACCGCCGTCGCCGCCGCGGGCTTCCTGATCGCCGTCCTCGCCCCCGGCACCTGGACCGGCGTCCTCGGCTTCACCGTCCTCGGCTTCGGCATCTGCGCGGTCATCCCCCAGGTCTTCGCCGCGGGCGGCCGCCTCTTCCCGTACGCCAGCGACGCCGCCGTCGCCCGCCTCAACCTCTTCAACTACGTGGGCTTCCTCGTCGGCTCCCCGCTGGTGGGCACCCTCGCCGAGTTCTCCGACTACCGCTGGGCCTTCTGCGCCCCCATGCTCCTCGTCCTGGCGGTCCTCCCGCTCGCCCCCCACTTCGCCCCGGCCCCGGCCGACGACCGGCCCGACCTGGCGTCGATCCCGGCCTGAGCGGCGGCGTCGCGGGGTCAGGCGGTGTGCTCGACGTACTCCAGGACGACCCCGCCGGGGTGCCGCACGACGGCGTTGCGCCCGGTCGGCACCCGGTTCGGGCCCGAGAGGACCTCCCCGCCGCGCGCGTCCAGGAGCGCCTGCAGCCCGTCCAGGTCGTCGACGAGCACGGTGGCCTGGACGTCCCGGTACGGGGCGAGCGCCTCCTCGGTGCCCGCGACGAGCAGGAAGCCGCCGATGCCCGCCACCTCCACGTCGCCGAAGGCGAAGCGCCGCCCGACCTCCTGGCCGGTCAGCTCCCGCAGGGCGGGCAGCGCGCGGTCCAGGTCGTCCACGTACAGCCGGGCCAGTGTGGTCAGTACCTTCACGGTCGCCCCTCCAAGATCAATTCGACTTTCCCGAACTGTTGAATCGACGGCCATACTAGACACCCGTCCCGCGGAGGAGGAAGCGGATGCGCGCACTGCCCCAGCCCCAGCCCGAAGACCTCGACCTGGCGACCGTGCTGCACGCCCTCGGCGATCCCGTGCGCCTGGAGCTGCTGCGACGCCTGGCGACGGACGGCGAAACCACCTGCAGCCCCGAGGGGTTGACGGTCCCGCGCTCCACGCTGTCCAACCACTGGCGGATCCTGCGCGAAGCGGGCATCACCTCCACCCGCACCAGCGGCAAGACCCGGCTGGTGACCCTGCGCCGGAGCGAGCTCGACGCCCGCTTCCCCCGCCTGCTCGCCGCCGTGCTGGACGAGTTCACCCGCCCCGCCGCGCACGCCCCCGACCGGGCCGGACCGGCCTGACCGCGACAGTCCGCCGAAGGGTCCGCGCGGCCTCGCCCGCGCTTTCGGGCGGTGGGCCGTGCCGTATTGGGTACAGTGATGGTGACGCCGGGAGTCGCGGACCCCCGGAAGTCGTGGAGCCAGGTGACCCGGGGCAGACCGGGAGCCTGGCTCGGCGCTTTTCCGGGCGTGCTCAGCAGTCCGTGACGACGTCCACTTCCACGGCCAGGTCCACGAAGCGCTGCCAGTGCTCGTTGCGTCCCAACTGTGCGAATCGCCGCGCACCGGCTACGACGTCGGCGATCCACAGCAGCGGCTCGTTCCCGCCGTGAATGTGCTCCACCCGGAAAGCACTGCCCGCGGGCAGCGTGCGACGCGCCGCCATGACCGTTCGTACGTCGCGTTCGTTCAGCGACGGCTCCCGGGCTTCGACGTGCAGACGGTCCACCCCGAAGCCGTGCAGCCCGGAAACCAACTCGGCGAGGCACTTCGCCCGGGCCCGCTCCTGGCGCCGTACCGGGACCGGCGCGCCGAACGTCACCACGTGCAGACCTCGCGGGGACGCCACCGCCCGCGCCGCGTCCGTTCGCTGGAGGGGGTGTCAGGTGCGGTCGTACGCGAGGCGGGCCAGGGCGATGGCCTGGCGCAGGGACTCGTCGTCCTCGATGTTGATGCTCACCCGGTAGGCGCGGTGCCCGGTGTGGACGGCGTACGCGCGCGGGGCGGCCTCCTTCAACAGGTGCTCCTCCGGGCCGCCGTAGGACAGGCGGACGTTGACGCGCCCGAGGTCCGCGCGCACGTAGGCGAAGCCGCCGAGTTGGCTGCCGACCTTGCGCAGGCGGAGGTAGTCGGAGTAGTCCAGGGGCTCGCCGGGCTTCAGGTGCTGCCGCTTCACGCCGTAGGCGCGCACGTTCTCCCACGAGCAGGCTTCGGCGAGGAACTCGACGAACAGCGCTGCCGCCGGGTTCTGGGCCAGCAGGCCGGTCAGTTCGGCCTGCCCCTCCTCCTCGACTCCTGGCACCGGGTCGCCCAGCCGCCACTTCCGCGCCGAGGGCGTCGCGTCCACCCCTCCCCCCGCCGTTCCGCCGATCGTTGACAGCAGCTTGCGGGCGAGGTCGGAGGCGTCCAACTCCTCCGGCGTGCCTTCGAACTCCACCCAGCGGAACTTCACAGCTACCCCAACTTGTCTCATTGGACAGAAGACAGGAATGTACTTCTGCTAAAAGACAGTAGCACCTCGGGCGTCTTCTGTCCCTGGTGTGAAGCGCCCTGCACCCGGGGCGAGTTGTCGAGGTGTCAGGTGGCCCGGGCGAGGCGGAGGGCCTCGCGGGCCAGGGCGGCGCCGGTGCCGGGGGCGACGGGTGCGGGCGGCGGGGCCTGGGTGCAGGGCGGGCAGAGGCCGGGGCGGGGGACGGGGGCGCGGCAGTCGTCGCAGGTGGGCGCGGGGGCGGGTGGGGCGAGGACGGCCGGGAGTTTGTCGATGAGGCGACGACGGATGAAACCGGCGGGGAAGGCGACCTGATCGGGGAGGCCGGGAAGGAGGGCGATCGCGAGGTCGGCGGGGGTGCTACCGCGGTCCAGCCAGCCGACGACCAGCGGGGCGAGGCGGGCGGCTTCGGCCTCGCCGATGCGCAGGCGGGGTTCGCGGCGCACGACGCGCAGCAGGGTGTCGGCGGCGTCGCGGGCCCGCCCGTCGAGGACGGGCGCGGGTGGCCGGGGCACGAGGGCGGGAACGGGTGGTCGCGGTGTGGGGGCGGGAGCGGCGGCGGGTGGTCGCGGTGCGGTCCGGGTGCGCTGGCGCGGGACCGCGGGTGGTTCGGCGAGCGGTTCGGGAGGGTGGGGTGGGAGGGGGGTTTCTTGTTCCCGTTTCTTTGTCTTTAGGAGCGCGCGGGAACCGGATTCCGGTTTCCTGGCAGTCGGTGCGACCTGCGCGGATGGGAACTTCCAGGCGACGTCGGTGACGTGCTGCACGGAGATGAGGTGCCCCTTGGCGACCCGGGTGGGACGGACCGTGTAGTAGCCGGCCGCGGTCAACTCGCGCAGGCACTTGCGGACGCTGCTGACGGTGTCGCCGGAGAGCCGGGCCATCTCCTCGGCGGGCATCCACCGGCCGTCGGGGAGGGAGAGCAGGAAGCCGAGCAGACCCCGGGAGCCGTAACGGAGGCCGGAGTTCTGCAGGATCCCGTTCGGAAGGATCGTGAAGTTGCCCTTGTGGGCGCTACGATGAACGCGCATGGGAGTGTCAGCTCCTGTGTCATGCCCCGGGGTGTTGGCGCGCCGCCGGGGCGAACTCTTTTCCGTGGACGGGCTGCGGAACGTAACACGGCGACTACGCTCCGCGCCAAGTGGTCGACGGACGGTCACAATTCGGTCGGTTAATGCCTGATCGATCATCAAATCTGCGGCTGGCGGGCCGAATCGCTCCGCCTCCGGACCGGCACGCCGGGAGCCGGGGCCGCCACCGATACGGTGTGGGTCATGGCGGACACCACCTGCGGCCTACACCTGTTCTGGGACGAGGCCGAGACCGGATACGACTTCGGGCCCGGGCACCCGATGGACCCGACGCGGCTCGCGCTGACGATGCGGCTGGTCGAGTCGCTGGGGCTGACCAGGCAGCCGTCGGTGACGGTGCGGTCGGCACCGCCCGCCGGGGACTCCACGCTGCGGCTGGTGCACACCGCCGAGTACCTGGCGGCGGTGAAGCGGGCCGCCGCCGACCCGTCCGCGGTGGACGCCGCGCACGGGTTGGGGACGGACGACAACTGGGCGTTCCCGGGGCTGCACACCGCCTCCGCGCTGATCGCCGGGCAGTCGGTGGCCGCCGCCGAGGCGGTGTGGCGCGGGGAGACCCCGCACGCGGTGAACTTCGCGGGCGGGCTGCACCACGCGATGCCCGGCCGGGCGTCCGGGTTCTGCGTCTACAACGACCCGGCGCTGGCCATCGCCCGGCTGCTCGAACTCGGCGCCGAGCGGGTCGCGTACGTGGACGTGGACGTCCACCACGGCGACGGCGTGCAGCAGGTGTTCTGGGACGACCCGCGGGTGCTGACCGTCTCGCTGCACGAGAGCCCCAGCACGCTGTTCCCGCAGACCGGTTGGGCCACCGAGACCGGCGGGCCGGGCGCCGAGGGCACCGCCGCCAACCTCGCGCTGCCCGCCGGGACGGGCGACGCCGGGTGGCTGCGCGCCTTCCACGCCCTGGTGCCCGAACTGCTGGCCGCGTTCCGCCCGCAGGTGATCGTCAGCCAGCACGGCGCCGACACCCACGTCGAGGACCCGCTCGCCCACCTCGCCGTCACCGTCGACGCCCAGCGGATCGTCGCCGAGGCGGTCCACCGCCTCGCCCACGAGCACGCCGACGGCCGCTGGATCGCCACCGGCGGCGGCGGGTACGCCGTGGTCGACGTGGTGCCCCGCACCTGGACGCACCTGGTCGCCACCGCCGCCGGCCACCCCGTCGACCCGGCCACCGACACCCCCGAGGAGTGGCGCGCCGAGGTGTACCGGCTGACCCGGCGGCCCGCCCCGCTGCGGATGACCGACGGCACCACCCCGCGCTGGTCCGACTTCCACGACGGCGGCTACGACCCCGCCGACCGCCTCGACCAGGCCGTCCTGGCCACCCGCCGGGCCGTCCTCCCGCAGCACGGGCTGATCCCGTGACCGCCCGCGACGAGCTGCGCGCCTACCTGGTCAAGCACCGCCTGGCCGGGCCCGAGGTCCCGACGCCCCGGCAGAACAACCTGCTGCACTACCGGCTGTTCGCCCAGGGCGACCCCAAGTCCCTGATGGGGCTGGACCCGGACCCCCGCCGGGACGAGGCCGCCGTGCTGCGGCTGATGGTCGAACGCGTTGGCGTGAACCCCGACCCGCGCCACACCCGGGGCCCCGACTCCATCGACCCCGACCGCACCCTCGACGCCCTGGACCGCCTCGCCCTCCTGCTGCGCCGCACCGCCGACCGGCGCGGCAACGTGCTCGCGGGCACCGGCCACCCCACCAAGCTCGCGGGCTTCCACCGCGCGCTGGCCGAGGCGCTCGAAGCGGCGGGCTGCACCGTGCACACCCCCGCGCGGGGCGTGCGCTTCCGCGAGCCCACCCCCGAGGGCGAACGCCCGCGCTACCTCGACGTGCTCGACGGCGTCCTGGTGACGCGCGCCCTGGACGGCCCCGACGGCCCCGGCCGCCCCGGCCCCGGCGACCTCGCGCACACCCACTCCCCGCTGCCCGTCCGGCTCGCCCTGACCGCCCTCGCCGACGCCGGGCACCGCCCGCCCGACCTGGTGCTGGGCGACCACGGCTGGCTGTGCGGCGCGGGCCGCCTCGGCATCCCGGCCGGGGGCGTCGCCGACTGCAACGACGTCGCCCCGTTCGCCGCCGAGGCGGACGGCCTGGTGGAGGTGGTCGTACCGCTGGAGGACGGCTCGGCCCCGAGCTGCTACGTTCCGCTGAGCGACTACGTACTGCAACGGGCGGATCTCGCACCGTACAACCGGTGAGGGCCCCCCTCTTCCCACCCGTACCACCCATAACTACTCTGGGGATACACGTGTGCCGGTGGAGTCACCGGAGGGGAAGCCGGTGCCTTGCACACGGGTAAGGGTCGGGTGATGGGTCATGAGTTCCGGCGAGCGTCCCCTGCAGGATGTCGTCTTCCTGACCGTGGCCGAGGTCGCCTCGGTGATGCGGGTCTCGAAGATGACGGTCTACCGCCTCGTGCACAGCGGCGAGCTTCCGGCCATCAGGGTCGGACGCTCCTTCCGGGTGCCCGAGCAGAAGGTGCACGAGTACCTCCAGGAGTCCTACGTGCGCCTGGAGAGTGCGTAGGCCGGAGCCCCCACCGGGGCACCGATTACGGCATACGCGAGGCGGACGGTAGGCTAGGCCCTCCGTCAGTCGTATGGACTCCCGTCTCTCACGGGCGCGGGTCCGAGTGAGCGAGGAAATTCCGTGGGCTCTGTCATCAAGAAGCGTCGCAAGCGTATGGCCAAGAAGAAGCACCGCAAGCTTCTGAAGAGGACTCGCGTCCAGCGTCGCAACAAGAAGTAACACCGTTCGGCGCCGTCCTCGCTCACGCGGGGGACGACCCCGCACACGCGTTCAGCGACGCAGGAAGAACTGGCGCCCACGGTGTGCCGCTGCCCGTCCCAGGGAGAAATCCCCGGGGCGGGCAGTGGCGTTTGAGCCCCCGCGGCCTCCGCGCGGTACGGTGCAGACCAGGGTGGGCGTCCAGGGAGGTCGGGGCAACGTGGGCAAGGTCGTGCTCGTCACCGGGGTGGCGCGGCCGCTCGGCGCGCGGTTCGCCGAACGGATCGCCGCGCACCCCGAGGTGCGCCGGGTGGTCGGTGTCGACGCCGCCCCGCCGCCGCCCGACCTGTCGCCCGGCGTCCACTACGCCCAGGTCGACCCGCGGCGCCCGGCCGTCGCCCGGGTGATCGCCGAGCACGGCGTCGACACCGTCGTGCACCTCAACGTCACCGCGCTCGGCCACGGCGGCCGGGCCGCGGTGAAGGAGAGCAACGTCATCGGCAGCATGCAGCTGCTCGGCGCCTGCCAGCAGGCCCCCGGCCTGCGCCGCCTGGTCGTGAAGTCCACCACCGCCGTGTACGGTTCGGCGCCCCGCGACCCCGCCGTGTTCGGCGAGCGGACGCAGCCCAAGGCGCTGCCCCCCGGCGGCTTCGCCCGGGACGCCGCCGAGGTCGAGGGCTACGTCCGCGGCTTCGCCCGCCGCCGCCCCGACGTCGACGTCACCGTGCTGCGCTTCGCCAACATCCTCGGCCCGGACGGCGACACCCCGCTCGCCGCGTACTTCCGCCTCCCGGTGCTGCCCACCGCGTTCGGGTACGACCCCCGGCTGCAGTTCGTCCACGAGGAGGACGCCCTGGAGGTGCTCCGGCTGGCCGTGCTCGGCGCCGCCCCCGGCACCTACAACGTCGCCGGGGAGGGCGTCCTGCTGCTCTCCCAGTGCGCCCGCCGCCTCGGCCGCCCCACCGTCCCGCTGCTGCGCCCCGCGCTCGGCCTGGTCGGCCGGCTGGCCCGGCAGCTGTCCGCCCCCGCGGACCGGGCGTTCTCCCAGGAACAGCTCCAACTCCTCACCCACGGACGGGTGGTGGACACCGCCCAGCTCCGCGACCGGTTCGGCTACGCCCCGCGCTGGACCACCGCCGAGGCCTTCGCCGACTTCGTCGCGCACACCTCCGCCGGGCTGCTCCCGCCCGAACGGCTCACCGCCGTCACCGACCGCGTCACCGACCGGCTCGCCGGGATGCTCGGCGACCACCACCAGCCCACCCAGCACCAGGAAACGAGGCCGCGATGACAGCCGCCCGGGAATCCGCCGACCCGGCGGCCAAGGTCATCCCGATCGAGTCCGCCCCCAGCTGGAGCGGCCCCGAACCCCGCCCCGGCCTCGCCGACCGGATCGCCGACGGCCTCGGCACCGCCCTCGCCGGGCAACTCGGCGCCACCGCCACCCGATTGCTCGGCAAGGGCTGGGAGGAGCGCGCCACCAACGGCCTCGGCTTCCTGCGCCGTCGGCTCACCGGCGACTACGAGGTCGACGACTTCGGCTTCGACAAGGAGCTCACCGAGGAGGTCTTCCTCGCCCTGCTCCGGCCGCTCGCCGAGAAGTACTTCCGGATCGAGGTCCGCGGCACCGAGCACATCCCCGCCGAGGGCGGCGTCCTCATCGTCGCCAACCACTCCGGCACCATCCCGCTCGACGCCCTGATGACCCAGGTCGCCGTCCACGACCACGCCGACCGGCACCTGCGGATGCTCGCCGCGGACCTGGTCTTCGTCCTGCCCGTGGTCAACGAACTGGCCCGCAAGGCCGGACACACCCTGGCCTGCAACGAGGACGCGCAGACCCTGCTGGAACGCGGCGAGGTCGTCGGCGTCTGGCCCGAGGGCTTCAAGGGCATCGGCAAGCCCTTCGCCGACCGCTACAAGCTCCAGCGCTTCGGCCGCGGCGGCTTCGTCGCCTCCGCGCTGCGGGCGGGCGTCCCGATCGTGCCCTGCTCGATCGTCGGCGCCGAGGAGACGTACCCGATGATCGGCAACTTCAAGACCCTGGCCCGGCTGCTCGGCCTGCCCTACGTCCCGATCACGCCCACCTTCCCCTGGCTCGGCCCGCTCGGGGCGATCCCGCTCCCCACCAAGTGGACCATCCAGTTCGGCGAGCCCATCCCCACCGACAGCTACCCGAAGGACGCGGCCGAGGACCCGATGCTGGTCTTCAACCTCACCGACCAGGTCCGCGAGACCATCCAGCACACGCTGTACAAGCTGCTGGTGCAGCGGCGTTCCGTCTTCGGCTGAGGCGGAAGCGAAACCGGGGGCGCGGGGAACTGCCGCGCCGACCGGAGCGCAATCAGGGGCGCGGGGAGAACTGCTGCGCCAGCCGCTGCGAAAGCAGGGGCGCGGGGAACTGCGCGGCCGACCGAGCACGTACAGCCGGATCGCGACGCAGGACACGAACTTGCACCATCCCGCGACCTCCCTGACGTGCGACTTCCGCTGCGCGCAGTTCCCCGCGCCCCTGTCGGTGCGCGTCCTGGCGGTGAGCCTGCGCTACTTGAGGGTCAGCCCCGGCAGCAGGCCCGGGATGAGCGGCGGGATGGTGATGCCCTGGCCGGTGTCCGCCGGGGGTGCCGCGGGGGAGCCGGCGGGGGCGGGGGTGCCGCCCGTCGCGGGGGTGGCGGAGCCGGAGGGCGCGGGGGTGGCGCCGGTGCCGGTGAGGCCGCCGAGGAGGTCGCCGAGGCCGCCTGCGGTGGAGGCGCCGGACGTGGGGGTGGCGCGGCCGCTGGGGGCGGTGCTCGGGGCGTGGCCGCCGCTCGCGCCGCCGGAGGCGCCGGTGCCGGGCAGCAGCGGCTGCTGGCCCGTCCCGCTGCCGGTGCCGCCGCTCTCGCCGCCGGTGGCCGCCCCGCTGCCGCCGCTGCCGCCCTGGCCGGGGACCTGCCCCAGCCGCAGCGGCGCGACGTCCTCGCTTATGTCGTCGAAGAGCTGGTCGACCTTGGAGGCCTGGCTGCTGAGCCCGGACGGCAGCTTCGACTGCAGGGCCGTCCAGCGCTGGTCCTCCCCGGCGAAGCCGGCGAGTTGGCGCATCGGGGTGAGCGAGCCGTTGGTGCGGTAGACGGCGCGCAGCAGGTCGCGGCCGCGCAGTGCCTCCGCGTGCATGTCGTCGAGCGCGCGGCGGACCTGGTCGACGGTGTCGGGGCTGAGCGCGGTCGGGCCGTTGGCGCGGTCGAGCAGGGTCTGCGCCTCGTCGAGGCGGGTGGAGGCCTGCTGGAGCAGCAGGGCGCCGCGCTCGGTGTCGTCGTCGGCCCAGTCGAGGCGCAGCCCTTCGAGGCCGCGCTTCATGCCGTACAGGGCGTCGCCGGGAAGGGCGTTGGTGGAGGCGGCGGCGGCTCCGGCGAGGGAGCCGACGGCGACCCCGGCGACCAGGCCGCCGATGGCGAGGCGGCGGCCCCAGCGGGTGCCGCGGCGGCGCCGGCCGCGCTGGGCGGGGATGACCGCGGTGGGAGATCCGCCGGCCCACGCCTGCTCGAACGCGGCCATCAGCTGGGCGCGTTGGACCGTCCGCGTCTCGGCGGCGAGCTCGGGTGCGGGGACCGCACCGAGCGCGTCGGCCATGGCGAGGAGTTCGGTCATGGCGGCGGAGCCGGCCCGGTGCGAGCCGCTGCTCCGGTGGTCACTCTGGTGGGCCTCCAGCGCCTCGGCGAAGGACTTCGCCCGCCGGTGCTCCAGCACGTTTGCCGTCACGGGCCACACCTCCCTTCGTCGTTTTCGACACCGTGGCCTGCCAGTTGGTTGTCCCAGCAGGCCGAAACCACACCATCGGGTGACAGTACGAGTTCGCACTTGACTGCGGGCCCGGTGGAGGATTGCACGCTGGCCAACGAGCGGTGTCGGGAGTCGGTTACGCACGACCCCCCTGGCGTATTAAGCAGAGCAGATGACCGCTCCGTCACCCGGACGTGCAAGCGCCCTGGGCGGGTTGACGGTCCGTCGGTCGCCGGGGGCGGCGGAGGTCTGTGGGCTGTCGCGTCCACGGTGGGCGGATCACCTGGCGTCCGGCGGCAGCAGGCGGGCCAGCGTGCGCACCGCCCGGTACTGCAGCGTCTTGATGGCGCCCTCGTTCTTGCCCATGATCCGGGCCGTCTCGGCCACCGAGAGGCCCTGCAGGAAGCGCAGCGTGACGCACTCCTGCTGCTGCGGGTTGAGCCGCCGCACCGCGTCCAGCAGGGCGGCGTTGGAGAGCGACTCCAGCACCGACTCCTCGGGGCTGCGCTCGCACTCGTTGGAGTCCAGCATCTCGCCGGTGGTGACCTCCAGCCGGAACCGGCTGGACTTGAAGTGGTCGGCCACCAGGTTGCGGGCGATGGTCACCAGCCAGGCGCCGAAGTCGCGGCCCTGCCAGGTGAAGGTGCCGATCCGGCGCAGCGCGCGCAGGAAGGTCTCGCTGGTCAGGTCCTCGGCGGTGGCCCGGCTGCCGACCCGGTAGTAGATGTACCGGTAGACGGTGTCGGCGTAGTGGTCGTAGAGCCGCCCGAAGGCCTCGCTCTCGCCGTTCTGGGCGCGCTCGACCAGCTCCACCACCGGGTTGTGCTCGGTGTCGTAGCCGGGCCCGGCGGGCGCGCTGCGGGAGCGGCCGCGGGTGCCGGGGGCGGGCACGGCGCGGCCGCGCGGCCCGGTGGCCGGGGCGCCGCCGGAGGTGCCGCCCGCGGCGGTGGGGCCGGTGGTGGAGCCGGTGGCGGTCGAGCGCAGCAGCGGCCCGGCGAACGCGGCGGGGGCGGGCGCGGCGAACGCGGCACCGGCCACCGCGGGCTGCGGCACGGGTGCGATCAGTTCGAACTCGCGGATCGCGGCCCACAGCCGTTCCAGGCGCACACCGCGGCGCAGAGTGGCGGTCGACGGGCGGGAGGTGGCTGGCGCGTCGTTCCGGACGGGTGGGTACACGGGACTCCCAGAGGCAGAACTGTGGACGGATCACCTCCGCCTGTGCGGAGAGCACGCCGCACTGGCCACCCGTCACGGGGACGTTCGGGTGGGGTGCATCCAGGAGAGAATAACGCTTTGTGCAATGACAGCTACACCGAGTGGTCGAAGTGGTCGGATGAGGTCCACTTCTTGCGCATATTCACCTGTCGGTGACCGGAGTTGGCGCCATCCGTCCGGCTCAATGTGACCGGTTGTGCACATCAGGTGACCGAACGCCGGGGCGCGGGCCGGGTTTCCCCGCCATCCGCGTTCCCAACCCATGACTTTGGCCGACTGTCGAACGATCAGTTCCGGTCAGGGCCGGACGCTCCCGAACCACCGGACGCCCCGGGCGGATTCACCCCCGCTGACCTGCCAGGACCACTCGCCGGAGGGCGTGTCGTCGGCGCCGCGTTGACGGGGCCCGCCCGGCCTCGGCGTCAGGCCCGCCCGGGGCCGGGGTTCAGGCCCGCTGCCGCCGGTGCACCGCGACCGCCGCCGCGGCCGCCCCGGCCAGCACGCCGAGCCCGGCCGCCGCCGGGATGCCGATCCGGGCCGCCTTCCGCCCGGTCCGGAAGTCCCGCACCCGCCAGCCCATCGCCCGCGCGTGCCGCCGCAGCGCCCCGTCCGGGTTGATCACGTACGGGTGGCCGACCAGGCTCAGCATCGGGATGTCGTTGGCGGAGTCGCTGAACGCCGCGCAGCGCGCCAGGTCCAGCTGCTCGCGGCGGGCCAGCGCCTGCACCGCGGCGGCCTTCGCCGGGCCGTGCAGCATCCCGCCGACCAGTCGGCCGGTGTACACGCCGTCCCGGGTCTCCGCGACGGTGCCGAGCGCGCCGGTCATGCCCAGGCGGCGGGCGATCAGCCGGGCCACCTCCTGCGGCGCGGCGGTGACCAGCCAGACCCGCTGCCCGGCGTCCAGGTGCATCTGCACCAGTGCCCGGGTGCCGGGCCAGACCTTCTCGGCCAGCACGGGTTCGAAGATCTCCTCGCAGATCTGCTCCAGGTCCGCGGTGCGCTTGCCCGCGACCAGGCCGAGCGCGCTGTCCCGGGCGTCGGCGATGTGGTCCGGGTTCTCGGCGCCGCGCAGCCGGAACGCGGCCTGCTGCCAGGCGAAGCGGGCCAGGTCGCGGCGGGAGAAGAAGCGCCGCCGGTACAGGCCGACCCCGAGGTAGAAGATCGCGGCCCCGCGCAGGATGGTGTTGTCGCAGTCGAAGAACGCGGCCGCCCGGACGTCCCCGGGCACCGGCGTGTGGTCCCCCTCCGGCGACCCCGCGTCCCGCGCCGGGAGCTGGGCCTCGGCGGCGTCGGCCGCGGCCTCGCCCGCCAGGACGGTCCGGTCGTCGGTGGAACGCCTCGACCGGGTGAGCCTTCGCAGCGCTGCCATGCGACGAGCATAGTCAGCGCGGCCGACCGACCCCGTGTCGGCGGAGTGCCGGGGCAGTGAACGCGCGGCGGCACAATGAACCGGTGAGCCTGCTGCGACGCGCGAAGAAGAACCCCGCCGACACCACCGTGACCCTGATCGGCAAGCCCGGCTGCCACCTGTGCGAGGACGCCCGGGCGGTCATCCTCAAGGTCACCGCCGAGCTGGGCGCCGCCTTCGAGGAGAAGGACATCCTGCAGGACCCGGCCCTGTACGAGCAGTACGCCGAGCAGATCCCGGTGACGCTGGTCGACGGCCGCCAGCACGACTTCTGGCGGGTCGACGAGAACCGGCTGCGCAAGGCGCTGGGGGGCTGATCCCGCCTCCGCGGAACCGTTGCTTCGTGAACGTGCGATGAAGATCGCCCTAGGAGTTCGCTGACTTCTCGGCTTACGATCGAACGGTTTCCGTGTCCGCCGGGGGCTGTGCAAGAGGAGGGCGCGATGAACGGCTACGCCGTCGTCGACGTCGAGGCCACCGGTCGTAGCCCCTGGCGCCACCGGGTGGTCGAGATCGCCGTGGTGCAGTTGGACGCCGGGCTGCGGGTCGAGCGCGAGTTCGCCACGCTGGTGGACCCGGGCGGGCCGGTCGGGCCGACCCACGTGCACGGGATAGCGCAGGAGGACGTCCTCGGGGCGCCGCGGTTCCGGCAGATCGCCCCCTGGGTGCTGGAGCTGCTGGCCGGCCGGGTGCTGGTCGGCCACCACGTGACCTGCGACCGGGCGTTCCTGGAGCGGGAGTTCGCGCGGATCGGGGTGACGCTGCCGCCGGTGCCGCTGCTGTGCACGATGCGGATGGCCCGTCGGCTGCTGCCGGAGGCGGGCGGCTTCGGCCTGTCCGCGTGCGTGGACGCGGCCGGGCTGGGCTGGTTCCCGGCGCACACCGCGCTGGGGGACGCGCTGGCCACGGTGGAACTGCTGCGGCACTGCCGCCGCACCGGCTGCGCGGAGGTGCAGCTGCCCGCGCAGCCGGTGGTGCCCTGGCCGCGGCTGGGCCCGGCCCGCTCGGTGCGGGCCCGGGAGGACGCCCCGCTGCTGCGCCGGGTGGCGCCGCTGGGGCCCTGGCCGGCCGGGGTGGAGGGCCCGCGGGCGCTGATCGGTTCGGCGGGTTACGAGTGATGCGTGTCACTGTTCGGGGACAAATCGGACACCATCTTTGTGCACACGTTCACAAACGCATAGCCTGGCGGTCCAAGCCCAGCTTCACCCGCAGGAGCAACGTGGCAATCGGCCGACCCTCACCCAGCAGTTCGCAGACGCCCGACCCCGGAGCCGCGCGCCGACCCTCGCGCGCGCGGGGCATCCCGGAGGCGACCGTCGCCCGCCTCCCGCTCTACCTGCGGGCGCTCACCGCGCTCTCCGAGCGCTCCGTCCCGACCGTCTCCTCCGAGGAGCTGGCCGCCGCCGCCGGGGTGAACTCCGCGAAGCTCCGCAAGGACTTCTCCTACCTGGGCTCCTACGGCACCCGCGGCGTCGGGTACGACGTGGAGTACCTCGTCTACCAGATCTCCCGCGAGCTGGGCCTCACCCAGGACTGGCCGGTCGTCATCGTCGGCATCGGCAACCTCGGCCACGCCCTCGCCAACTACGGCGGTTTCGCCTCCCGCGGCTTCCGGGTAGCCGCGCTGCTGGACGCCGACCCGAACGTGGTCGGCAGCACCGCCGCCGGCCTGCCCGTGCGGCACATGGACGAGCTGGAGGAGATCGTCGCCACCCAGCACGTCTCCATCGGCGTGATCACCACCCCGCCCGGTGCCGCGCAGCAGGTCTGCGACCGGCTGGTGGAGGCCGGCGTGACCAGCATCCTGAACTTCGCCCCGACCGTGCTGACCGTGCCGGACGGGGTGGACGTGCGCAAGGTCGACCTCTCGATAGAGCTGCAGATCCTCGCCTTCCACGAGCAGCGCAAGGCCGGCGACGAGCCGTCCGCGGGCGACTCGGTGCTCGACCGCGCCCCCGGCCCGGTGCGTGCCGCCGCCGCCAAGCTGCGCCGGGCCGCCGGCGGCGGCAAGGCCGAGCAGGCGAAGACCGCACCGGCGAAGACCGCGCCCGCCGCCAAGGGCGGTCCGGACGACGACCTGTCCGCGGTGATGCCGGCGTGAGCACGAACATCCGTCACGACGAGGTGGGGGCATGAGTCTTCTGGTAGTCGGTCTGAGCCACCGGACCGCGCCGGTCGGCGTGCTGGAGCGCGCCGCGCTCACCGGCGACAGCCCGACCCGGGTGCTGCACGAGGCGGCCGCCTCGGCGACCGTCGCCGAGGCCGCGCTGGTCAACACCTGCAACCGGATCGAGCTGTACGCCGACGTGGACAAGTTCCACGCGGGCGTCGCCGAGCTGTCCCAGCTGCTCGCCGGGCACAGCGGCGTCGACCTGGACGAGCTCACCCCCCACCTGTACGTGCACTACGAGGACCGCGCCGTCCACCACCTGTTCTCGGTGGCCTGCGGCCTGGACTCGATGGTCGTCGGCGAGGGCCAGATCCTCGGCCAGCTGCGCGACGCGCTGGCCAAGGCGCAGGAGGAGCACACCGCGGGCCGTGGCCTGAACGAGCTGTTCCAGCAGGCCCTGCGGGTCGGCAAGCGCGCGCACAGCGAGACCGGCATCGACAAGGCCGGGCAGTCGCTGGTCACCTTCGGCCTGGAGCAGGTCGCCGCCGGGGCCGGCCCGATCGCGGGCAAGCGCGCCCTGGTGGTCGGCGCGGGCTCGATGAGCTCGCTGGCCGCCGCCACCCTGGTCCGCTCCGGCGTCACCGACCTGCTGATCGCCAACCGCACCCCGGCCCGCGCCGAGCGGCTGGTGGAGATCCTCGGTGGTGCCGCCCGCACCCTGGACCTGGCGAAGGTCCCGCAGGCGCTGGCCGACGTCGACCTGGTGATCTCCTGCACCGGCGCGGCCGGCACCGTGATCGACGCCCCCGAGGTCGCCGCGGCGCTCGCGCTCCGCACAGCGCCTCAGCCCCTGGCCTTCCTCGACCTGGCCATGCCCCGGGACGTCGACCACGCCGTCCGCGAGCTGGACGGCGCCCTGCTGGTCGACCTGGAGAGCCTGTCGCACGCGCACGCCGCCACCCCCGGCGCGGGCGACGTGGACGCCGTCGCCACCATCGTCGCCGACGAGGTCACCGCCTTCGGCCAGGCGCAGCGCGCCGCCCGGATCGCCCCGACCGTGGTCGCCCTGCGCGCCATGGCCTCCGAGGTGGTCAGCAGCGAACTCGCCCGCCTCACCTCCCGGTTGCCCGACCTGGACGAGCGCTCCAGCGCGGAGATCTCGCAGACCGTGCGCCGGGTGGTCGACAAACTGCTGCACGCCCCGACCGTCAAGGTCAAGCAGCTCGCCGCCGAACCCGGCGGGGCCTCCTACGCGGAGGCCCTGCGTGAACTGTTCGACTTGGACCCCGCGGCAGTGCACGCTGTCTCCGGCACCCCGATCGGCGCCCAGGCGGGGTCCTCGATCCCGCCGGGCGGCGTCCCCGCCGCCCAGGCCGCCGCCGCCCCGCCCGCCGGAGCCACCGCCCCGCCCGCCGGAGCCACCAGATGAACACCCCCTCAGCCCCCCAGCACGACCAGGACGATCACCTCATGAATGGTCAAGAGACAGTGACTCCGCTGCGCCTCGGCACCCGCCGCAGCGCCCTCGCCATGGCCCAGTCGGGCATGGTCGCGGAGGAGGTGGCCAAGGTCACCGGCCGCCGGGTGGAGCTGGTCGAGATCACCACCTACGGGGACGTCTCCCGCGAGTCGCTGGCCCAGATCGGCGGCACCGGGGTCTTCGTCTCCGCGCTGCGCGACGCGCTGCTGGAGGGCCGGATCGACCTGGCCGTCCACTCGCTCAAGGACCTGCCCACCGCCGCCCCCGCCGGGCTGCTGCTGGCCGCCGTCCCCGAGCGCGAGGACGTCCGGGACGCGCTGGTCGCCCGCGACGGCCTGACCCTGGCCGAGCTGGTCGGCAAGAGCGCCGGCCGCACCGTCCGGGTCGGCACCGGATCCCCGCGCCGGATGGCCCAGCTGAACGCCTGGGCCCGGGCCCGCGGAGCCGACCTGGAGACGGTGCCGATCCGCGGCAACGTCGACACCCGGATCCACTACGTCACCTCCGGCGAGCTCGACGCGGTGGTGCTGGCCACCGCCGGACTCAACCGGCTCGGCCGCTCCGCCGAGATCACCGAGCACCTCGACCCCGAGCTGATGCTGCCCGCCCCCGGGCAGGGCGCGCTCGCCGTCGAGTGCGTCGACCCGACCCTGGCCGCCGTCCTGGCCCGGCTCGACCACCGCCCCACCCGGGCCGCCGTGGTCGCCGAGCGCGCCCTGCTCGCCACCCTGGAGGCCGGCTGCTCCGCCCCGGTCGCCGCGCTGGCGACCTGGGCCGGCACCGAACTGCGCCTGAACGGCGTGGTCGGCACCACCGACGGCGCCGAACTGCTCAAGATGTCCGCCAACGGCCCGCTCGTCCCCGACGAGACCGCCGAGGAGCAGGCCGCGGCCCTGGGCCGCGCCCTGGCCACCCGGCTGCTCGACACCGGAGCGGCCAACCTGATGGGGGAGCGCGCCCGATGACCGCCGCCGGATTCCACCCGCCCGCAGGGCGCTGCACCTTCCTCGGCGCCGGCCCCGGCGACCCCGGGCTGCTCACCCTGCGCGCCGTCGACGTGCTCGGCACCGCCGACGTGCTGATCGCCGACCCGCTGACCGCCGCCGCGGTCCGCACCCACTGTCCCAGCGGCGTCCAGGTCATCGACCCGGCCGACGTGGGCAAGGAGCTCGCCGACCTGGCCGCCGACGCGGTCAAGGCCGGGCGCCACCTGGTCCGCACCGTGGACGGCGACCCCGGCCTGGACGGCTGCGCCGCCCAGGAGATGCTGCGCTGCGCCCAGGCGGGCGTGCCGTTCGAGGTCGTCCCGGGCGTCGCCCAGTCGGTGGGCGTGCCCGCCTACGCGGGCGTCCCGCTGCGCGGCGGCCAGGGCGCGGACGTCCGCTTCGTGGACGCCGAGGCGCTGCTGGCCGGGCAGGTCGTCGACCTGGGCGCGCCGGAGACCACCCTGGTGGTGCGCACCACCCTGGGCCAGCTGCCCGCGACCGCCAACTCCCTGGTGGCGCACGGCCGCAAGCCCGACGCGGCGCTCTCCGCGACGCTCTCCGGCACCACCACCCGGCAGCGCACCTTCACCTCCACGCTGGCCGCCATCGCCGCCGACCTGAAGGCCGCCCGGGTGCTGCCCTCGCCGGTCTCCGCCCCGGTGGACCCGGCGACCTCGGTGATAGCCGTGGTGGGCGAGCAGGTCGCCCACCGGGCCTCGCACTCGTGGTTCGAGACCAAGCCGCTGTTCGGCTGGAACGTCCTCGTCCCGCGCACCAAGGAGCAGGCCCACGGCCTGTCCGAGCAACTGCGCTCGTACGGCGCGGTGCCGCAGGAGGTGCCGACCATCGCGGTCGAGCCGCCGCGCACCCCGCAGCAGATGGAGCGGGCCATCAAGGGCCTGGTCACCGGGCGCTACGAGTGGATCGCCTTCACCTCGGTCAACGCCGTCAAGGCCGTCCGGGAGAAGTTCGAGGAGTACGGCCTGGACGCCCGGGCGTTCGCCGGGATCAAGGTCGCGGCGGTCGGCGAGACCACCGCGCAGGCCCTGGTCGACTTCGGCGTCAAGCCCGACCTGGTGCCCTCCGGCGAGCAGTCCGCGGCCGGTCTCCTGGAGGACTGGCCGCCGTACGACCCGGTGTTCGACCCGATCGACCGGGTGCTGCTGCCGCGCGCCGACATCGCCACCGAGACCCTGGTGGCGGGCCTGGTCGAGCTCGGCTGGGAGGTCGACGACGTGACCGCGTACCGGACGGTGCGCGCCTCGCCGCCGCCGGCCGAGACCCGGGAGGCGATCAAGGGCGGCGGCTTCGACGCGGTGCTGTTCACCTCGTCCTCGACCGTCCGCAACCTGGTCGGCATCGCGGGCAAGCCGCACAACGTGACCGTCATCGCCTGCATCGGCCCGGCCACCGCCAAGACGGCGGAGGAGCACGGCCTGCGGGTCGACGTGATGGCCCCGGCCCCGTCCGCGTCGGCGCTCGCCCAGGCGCTCGCCGACTTCGGGGCCAACCGCCGGGACGCCGCCACCGCGGCGGGCGAGCCGGTCTACCGGCCGAGCGAACGCCGCCCCGGCTCGCGCCGCAAGGCGCGCTGACCCTCACGTCGGGGGGGGGGCCCCCGGGCCCCCCCCCCCCCGGTGTTGCCGGTCGAATGGGGCCCTAGAAGTGTGCCCCCCAATACCCTGCGGCCCCCCCCCCCCCCCGCGCACCCCCCCCGCCCGTCCCCCCCTGGTCGCCGAGACCCGACTGCACCCGGCCGAGCTGATCCTGCCCGCCTTCGTCCGCGAGGGCATCGCCGAGCCGCAGCCGATCGGCTCGATGCCGGGCGTCGTCCAGCACACCCGCGACACCCTGCGCCGGGCCGCCGTCGAGGCCGCCGGGGCCGGGGTCGGCGGCATCATGCTGTTCGGCGTCCCCGCGGTGCAGGACGCCACCGGCACCGCGGGCACCGACCCCGAGGGCATCCTGCAGCTCGCCATCCGCGACGTGGTCTCCGAGGTCGGCGACCAGCTGGTCGTGATGTCCGACCTGTGCCTGGACGAGTTCACCGACCACGGCCACTGCGGCGTGCTCGCCGCCGACGGCTCGGTCGACAACGACGCCACCCTGGAGCGCTACGCCGAGATGGCCGTGGTCCAGGCCGACGCGGGCGTCCACCTGGTCGGCCCGTCCGGGATGATGGACGGCCAGGTCGCCGTCGTCCGCGAGGCGCTGGACGCCGCCGGGCACCAGGACACCGGCATCCTCGCCTACACCGCCAAGTACGCCTCCGCGTTCTTCGGCCCGTTCCGGGAGGCCGTCGGCTCCTCGCTCAAGGGCGACCGCAAGACCTACCAGCAGGACCCGGCCAACGCCCGCGAGGCGCTGCGCGAGCTGGCGCAGGACGTCGCCGAGGGCGCCGACCTGGTGATGGTCAAGCCCGCGATGTCCTACCTGGACGTCGTCCGCCAGGTCGCCGACGCCTCCCCGGTGCCGGTCGCCGCGTACCAGGTCTCCGGCGAGTACGCGATGGTCGAGGCCGCCGCGGCCAACGGCTGGATCGAGCGCGAGCGGACCATCCTGGAGACGCTCACCTCGATCCGCCGGGCCGGCGCCGAGCAGATCCTCACCTACTGGGCGGTCGAGGCCGCGGGCATGCTGCGCTGACGGCCCGTCGGGCGCGCCGGGGTGCCGCGGCGTCGGCAGCACGGAGGGGGGGGGGGCCGGCGCCGGCCCCCCCCCCCCCCCCGCGGCGCCGCCCCCGCCCCCAGAGCCCCGGAGCCGCCCCCGCCCGCCCCCACCGGGGGCTTGGGGGGGCCCCCCGTCGCGACC
>NZ_JBIAVO010000008.1:0-78767 GCF_042894345.1 Kitasatospora sp. NPDC001540 | reverse complement strand
CCGGGGGGGGCGGGGGCGGGGGCGGGCGGCGGGGGGGGGCCCCCGCGCGGGGGGGGGGGGGGGGGGGCGGGGGGGCCCGCGGGGGGGGGGGGGGCGGCGGCCCCCCCCCCCCCCCCCCTCCGGCGTCGGTCCGGCGTCAGTCGATCGCGACGACGCCGCCCTCGCCGCCGCCGACGGCGGTGTCGGTGGCCCAGCCGTAGCCGCCGCCCGCGGTGAAGATGTGGGAGGTCTCGGCGAAGCCCGCCCAGTGCCCGGCGACGAAGGGCTCGTCGGCGGTGGCCACGCCCTCGAAGCCGCCGCCGACGGCGACGTGCGCGTAGGCGGGGGCGGCGATGCCGGCCAGGGCGAGCGCGGCGACCGAGGTGATGACGGCCTTGCCCAGCTTGCTCTTCATGGGGAAGTTCCTCTCTGCGTCGGGTGGTGCGGTCTCTACGTCAGCACAGGGGTGCGGCTGGAGCGGCGCTGCACGCGCCCACCGGTGCTCCGATCACCCGATCGCGCCGCAGACGAACGGGTTTCCGGGAGCGGCCGGAGACGTGGAACCGCCGGGCCCGCGGGGATCGCTCCCCCCGGACCCGGCGGATCGGTTGCGACCGGGAGGTCAGCCGATCAGGTGGGAGACGCCACCGTCGCCGCTGCCCACGGTGTTCTGGCCCACGACGCAGGTCTGCGACGGCTCGTTGTCCAGGACGTCGGCCTCGATCGGCACCGCCACGCCGATGACGGCGACGGCGATGTTGTGCACCTCGGGGAGGCACAGGTTCGGGTTGTCCAGGGTGTGGAAGTTCGGGCTGTGGTTGCCCGAGGTGCCGGTGGCGTTGGTGCCGCCGTTGCCCTGGACCGAGGTGGCGGCGCCGTCCGCGTCACCGATGGCCATCGCCGGGGAGGCGATCGTGGCGAGACCGGCGGCGGCGACGCCGGCGGCGGCGAGAGCCTTCTTGATCATTGGGTTTTCCTTTTCGGATCTGATGGAGTGGAGCAGTGGCCCGGCGCGTGGCTCGCGCCTGGTCCCACCGCCGGGCCGGGGGAGCGGACCCGGCGGGTCGTGCCGCGCGGAGCGTGGGGCTCCGCGCCGGGGGCAGTGACGGTGGGTCAGCCGACCAGGTGGGAGACGCCGCCGTCGCCGCTGCCGAGGGTGCCCTGGCCGACCACGCAGGTCTGCTTGGGCTGGTTGTTGAGCGCGTCGACCTCGACCGGAACGGCCACGCCGAGCACGGCGACGCCGATGTTGTGGATCTCCGGGAGGCACAGGTTCGGGTTGTCGGCGAAGTGGAAGTTCGGGCTGTTGTTGCCCCAGGTGCCGGTGGCGTTGGTGCCGCCGTTGCCCTGGATCGAGCCGGCCGAACCGTCCGCGTTGCCGATGGCGACGGCGGGGGTGGACACCGCGGCCAGCGCGGCGGCGGCCAGGCCGACGGTAGCGAAAGTCTTCTTGAGCATGGTGGAGATACCTCTCTGAAATGCCGTTCGAGGGGTGCTGCCCCGTCGTCGTCGGGATCAAAGAATGGCGACTCGGAAAGTTACGGGGTCGCGGGGAAATTCGTCAGCGTTCACCGGTTTCCCCGCGTGCCGGTCGGATTGTCGACGATGCGGAGATCGGATTATTCAGCCGTTCCGGTTAACTCCCGCTATCCGCACGGGCGCTGGCTCGTTCGCCAGGGTGTCCACCGGGCAGTCGAACCGATTCCCCGAGCGAACTCTCCCGAACAGACTTCCCCGAACAAACTTGCCCGAACGAACTTCCCCGAACGAACGGCGAACACGATGAAGCTCTCCAAGCGGGCGACCGGCGCCCTGCTGCTGGCGGTCGGCGCCGGCGTGGCGGCGACCCAGGGCGTGGCCCAGGCGGCCCCGAAGACCCCGGCCGAGGTGGCCGCGATCGAGAACGGCCTGGCCACCCAGGAGGTGCCGTTCAGCATTCCGCTCAGCGCCGCGACCGCCCCGCTCCCGCTGCTGCCGGACGGCGGCGAGATCCACGGCGGGATCCCGACCTCGCCGCTGATGCCGCCCACCGAGACCGGGCAGAGCCCCACCCGGCCGATCCCGGACCACGTGCTGCCCGCGATCAACGGCGGCAAGGCGGGCCCCTCGCTGGGCGCGGTGCTGCCGCTGCCCGAGGTCGACCGCGGTGCCGAACTGGGCACCCTCGGCCTGGACGCCCCGGCCGCCCCGCTCAACCTGGCCGGTCCGGCGGTCGGCCTCGGCCAGCCGGTCTCCTTCGTGGAGGGCCAGGGCGGCCGGCTCACCGACGCCGCGCTGACCCTGGACAAGGTCGACCCGCACCTGGTGACCGCGCCGGTGCAGGCCGTCCCCGGGGCCAGCGCCTCGCTCGGCGGCGAGCAGGACCGGATCTCGGTCACCGACTCGGTGCGGAACCTGGCCGCCACCACCACCGCCACCACCGGCGAGATGGTGAACCAGGCCGACCCGGTGGGCATCCTCGCCGAGGGGCTGAACCAGGCCCAGGTCTGACCGGCCGTCGGCAGCGCGGAGCGGCCCGGTCACCCCGCGGGGTGACCGGGCCGCTCCGTCGTGTCCGTGCTCAGCCCGGCAGCACGCCCAGCAGCGGTCCGGCCAGCGGGAGGTCCTGCGCGCCGCCGCCGCCGGACAGCGGGGCGGTCAGCGGGGCGGTGCCGACCGGCGCGACGCCGTTGTCGGGGACGACCGCGACGCCGTTGTTCAGCACGTCCGCGCCGGAGCCGGCCCACGGGTCGAGCCGCAGCTCCTTCACCGGCGCGATCGCGTAGCCCAGCGCGCCGGTGGTGCCGCCGACGGCCTGCTGGGCGTCGGTGTTCTGCAGGTGGGTGGTGGGCACGGGGAGCCCGCCGAGCGGTTCGGTCGCGGCGTGCGCGGCCTGCGCGGTGACGCCGCCGAGCAGCATCGCGGCGCCGAGCGCGGCCACGGCGCCGGTGGTCTTCCGGGACATCGGCCAATCCTTACGGGGTGAGCGGAGCGGGGCTCCGGGGTGGAACGCGCGCGGCCCCCCGGCCGCTGGGCCGGGGGGCGGTCTGCACGGGGTGCCGGTCGGCCGGGGCCGTTCAGCAGTCTTCGTCGACCGGCGGCTCGTGGTGCTCGTGGTGCTCGGCCGGCAGGTCCACGTTGGCGCAGGAGTTGCCGAACGCGGGGTTCAGCAGGCCGATGACGTTGATCGAGTTGCCGCAGACGTTCACCGGGATGTGCACCGGCACCTGCACGGCGTTGCCGGAGAGCACGCCGGGGGAGTTGGCGGCGACACCCTCGGCGCCGGCCGAGGCATTGGCCAGACCGGCCGAGCCGAGCACCAGGCCGGCGGCGGCGGCCGACAGGACGGCGGCCTTCTTCACGTTCTGCATGGGGGTTGATCTCCTAGATCACACAGGGAGTTGGTGCGCCGCACCGCACGACGGGCGTGCGGTGCGGCGCGGGCGCTGCGTCAGGCAGTTCAGCCGACGTTGGCGCAGGAGTTGCCGAACGCCGGGTTCAGCAGGCCGATGACGTTGACGGTGTTGCCGCAGACGTTGACCGGGACGTGCACCGGGACCTGGATCAGGTTGCCGGAGAGCACGCCGGGGGAGCCGGCGGCGACGCCCTCGGCGCCCGCGGAGGCGTTGGCCAGACCGGCGGAGCCGAGGACCAGGCCGGCGGCGGCGACGGACAGGACCGCGGCCTTCTTGAAGTTGCGCATAGCTTTCTTCCTCACGTTCTGCCCGACTGTGGATGGTCGGGTGCCGGGCGATTGGCATCATCGCCCGCGGTTTTCCGGATGCGCCGTGAATGTCACTCACGCGGCCCAACACCTTCGTGTCGCCCGTGGCTTGGGCGGTACGTGCCGCGTCGGGGTGCGCCCGCGACTGCTCACTCACGGCGGGGAGCGGTCGCTTCGCGGCGCTTCCAGGGCGGCCCGGGGGCTGCCTGTGGAGCGGTGTTCGTGAGGAAGAACGAGTCGGCGCGGTCGGGGAAACGGTCGGATTCGCCGATCACCCGAATGCGGCGGATTACGCCGAGTGGGTGATTGTTCGAGGGCGTGCGCAACTGTGCCCGGGCGGCTTCGTTGGCCTGGTGCACGTCCCGTGTGCTTCCTACCGGCAGCCCCCGGCGCGGCAATTGGAAGATCTGATTTATCGAGGAGACTCAATGAGCATCAAGAAGGCCGCCGCCGTCGGCGCCGCTGTCGTGGGCATCGTCGCCGCCGGTGCGGGGTCCGCCATGGCGAGCAGCGGCGCCGAGGGTGTCGCCGCCGGTTCCCCCGGTGTCGCCTCCGGCAACCAGATCCAGGTGCCGATCCACATCCCGGTCAACCTGTGCGGCAACTCGATCGACGTCATCGGCGCCCTGAACCCGGCGTTCGGCAACTCCTGCGCCAACGTCGGCTGACGCGAGCCCCCTGGTCGGCCGGGCCGCCGTCCGCATCCTCCCGGTGAGGTGCGGGCGGCGGCCCGGCCGCGTTCCGGGCCCGGAGCGGCAAGGGCGGTGACGCCGGGTCGGCTCGTCGTGACTCTTGTTGTGTTACCTGTCAGTACCTAGCATGTGAGCCTGCCTCATGTTCGCCGAGCCCCGCTCGGCACCCGTGCTCCGCGCCGCCCGGCAGCCGCCGGGCGAACCCCCACCCTCGCAAGGAGTCATGAGTGTCCAGGTCACCGCACGGCGCCGCCCGCCGCCGCCCACCCGCCCTGCTCGCCACCGCCGCCCTGCTCGCCGCCCTCGGACTCGGCGGCGGCCTCGGCGCCACCGACGCCCGGGCCGCGTCCGGCAGCCCGGGCAAGCCCGCCGCGATCGTCGCGCTCGGCGACAGCGCGATCTCCGGCGAGGGCGCGGGCACCGACACCGGCGACGACTACGTCCCCGGCACCGACACGCCCACCAACTACTGCCACCGCTCCACCAGGTCCGAGATCTTCGTGACCCAACTGCCCGGCGTCACCCCGATCGACCTGGCCTGCTCCGGAGCCCAGACCGGCGACCTGGTCAGCGACCCCGAGCTGGCGAAGATCACCGGCCCCGGCAGCGGCGACTTCGGCGAGCCCAAGCAGGACGTCCAACTCGCCTCCGTCGCACGGCAGTACGACGTCAAGATGGTCGTCGTCACGATCGGCGCCAACGACGACTTCGAGTTCGCGAACATCATGATGGACTGCCTCGCCCAGTACTTCCCGATCCCGCAGTCCAAGGGCTGCCGCGACACCATCGGCAGCGCCGAGATCACCCGCCGCGCCGCCGGGGTCAAGCCCAAGGTCGTCGCCGCGCTCACGAACATCCGCGCCACCATGCGGGCCGCGGGCTACTCGGACGACTCCTACCAGCTCGTCCACCAGTCCTACTTCAACCCGATCACCCCCGACCTCCGGCGCAACGACTACGCCGGGAAGGTCGCCGACGGCTGCCCCGCCTTCCCCGAGGACCTCGCCTGGGGCCACAACTGGGTCGTCCCCACCCTCAGCGACGCCCTGCGCGAAGCCGCCGCCGCCGTCCCCGGCGTGCGCTACCTCGACCAGCGCCGGGTCGCCTTCGGCCACGAGGTCTGCGCCGGGTGGACCAGCTCCCCGTACGAGTACACCAACGGCGACGTGATCGACCTCTCCGAGACGACCCGCAACGGCTGCGACAGCCCGATCGCCATCCCCGGCCTGTGCATGAACAACGTCCGCCAGTCGTACCACCTGCGGGTCGCCGGGTACGCCGCCGAGGCCGCCTGCCTGCGGCAGTTCTACCAGCAGGCCGCGCTCGGCCAGGCGTTCTGCTCGCTCAACCAGCAGGACGGCACCTCGATCACCCCGCTCACCCCCGGCGCGCCCTTCCCCGACGGGCCCGAGGACGGCGCCTGGTACCAGCTCACCAACCAGGCCGACGGCAAGGTGCTCGACCTGGCCGGCGGCGGCAGCTACGGCGACGCCACCAACGGCCGCACCGCCATCACCTATCCGGCCACCGGCGGCCTCAACCAGTCCTTCGTCTTCGAGGCCAAGGCCGGCGGCAGCTACGAGCTCGACTTCAGCGGCAACCGCGACATGTGCCTCGACGTCGCCGGGGCCTCCACCGCGCCCGGCGCCACGATCGAGCAGTGGCGCTGCAACGGCGGCGGCAACCAGCACTGGCTGCTGAAGCCGGTCGGCGACGGCACCTACGCCCTCGCCGACTCCCAGGACCCGACGAAGCTCGCCACCGCCACCGCGCAGACCGACGCCCAGGGCAACCGCCTGGTCCGGCTCGCCACCGACAGCGGCTCCGCCGCCCAGCACTGGCGGCTCACCAAGCTCGGCATCGCCTACCTGCACGGCTGATCCGGGCCGTCAGGACGCCCCCAGCCGGACGGCCGCACCCGCGGGCACCGGGTACGGCCGCTCCGGCGGCAGCAGCGCCGCGTCCCGCGAGGCGTGCAGCGCGCGGGCCAGCGGCGTCAGGTCCTCGATCCGCACCAGCCACTCCCCGGCGTAGCGCCGCACCAGCTCCCCGCTCAGGCCCAGCTGCAGCGAACGGTGCGCCAGCGGCTGCAACCGCAGGTCCCGCTCCGGGTCCCACTGCACCCGGGCCGCGCTGCGCCGCAGCTCCCGCTGCCACTGCGCCCGCGAGTCGTGCACCCCCCGCTCGTACGCACTCAGCACCGCCGCCTCCAGCGCGGCGTCGAACCCCTCCCGCCGGATCACCACCCCCAGCACCCGCTCCTGCCCCTCGCTCCGCGCCCAGTCGCTGCGGTACATCAGCCAGCGGAACGAGGGCTTCACCCACGTCATCCGCTCCGTGCTGAACGCCGCGGGGAACCGGCCCTCGGCCGCGGCGGGCTCGGCGATCTCCGGGCGGAACGCCTGGTAGACCGTCACCGTCTCGTCGTCGTACCGGGCCCGGACCTGCCTCTTCGGTGTCTCCTCCACGCCTCCATGCTGACCGGTCGGGCAGACGGGCGGTAGCGGATTTCAGGGGCTCGGGGGACGGCGGGATGCGGGCCCCTGAACGCGTGCCTTCGGGCGGTGGGAGCATGGAGCCGGAGGTGCGTGGTGGCCGGTGCGGACTTGGTGCTGGGGTTGGACGTCGGGGGCACCAGTACGCGTGTCCTGGTCGCGGGGCTGGACGGGCGGGTGGTCGGGCGGGCGCGCGGGGGCGGGGGGAACCCGGTCGCGCACGGGGCGGAGGCCGCGGCGGCGGAGATCGGGGGCGCGGTGCGGGCCGCGCTGGCCGGGGTGGATCCGGGGCGGGTCGCGGCGGGGGTGCTCGGGCTCGCGGGCGGCCTGGTGGCGCGGCCGGACTTCGCCGGGCTGTGGGACGGGCTCGGGCTGGGCGCGCACCCGGTGCTGGTGAGCGACGTCCTGCTGGCGCACGCCGCGGGCAGCCCAGCGCCGGACGGGAACGTGGTGCTCAGCGGGACGGGCGGGATGGCCGCCGAGGTCCTCGACCACGAGCTGCGCCGCACCGCGGACGGGCACGGCTGGCTGCTGGGCGACCGCGGCTCGGGCGTCTGGCTCGGCCGGGAGGCGGTCTCCGGCGCCCTCGCCACCATCGACCGGGACGCGCCGCTCACCGGCCTGGACGCGGCGGTCGCCGAGGCACTGACCGGACCGGACGGCCTGGGCGAGGACCCGCGGTCGACGCTGATCGCCGCCGTCCACGCGCAGGCCCCGGCCCGGCTGGCCCGGCTCGCCCCCGTCGTCCTGGAGCAGGCACGGCTCGGCGAGCCGGCGGCGCTCGCCCTGGTCGTCCGGGCCGCCGACCACCTGCTCGACACGCTCGCCCTGCTCCGCCCGCCCGGCTGCGCCCTCCCGATCGTGCTGGCCGGGGGCCTGCTCAGCTCCCCGACCCCGCTCGCCGCCCGGCTCCGCCCGCTGCTGGCGGCCCGCTGGCCCGGTGCCCCGCTCCGCCCGGCCGGGGACGGCGCGGGCGCGGCGGCCTGGCTGGCGGCGCGCTCCCTGGGCCGCGGCACGGAGGAGCTGCACCGGGCGCTGACGGTCTGACCCCCGGCTACTGGCAGGTCATCGGCCAGGGTGCGATCCCGCCGTGCGGGGCCTGGCGCGGCGGGGGATCGTCGACGGTGCCGTCGGCCGGGTGGACGGCGGCGCCGGGGAGGGCGATCTCGGCCCAGACCCACTTGCCGCCGCGCTTGCGCACCACGCCGTGGGCGAGGGCGAGTTCGGCGATCAGGAGCAGGCCGCGGCCGGACTCCTCGTCCTCGGCCGGGTGGCCCGGGGCGAGGACGGGGACGGCGGGGGAGGAGTCGTAGACCTCGATGACGGCGCGGTGGTGCAGCGGGTCGGCGTGGACGCCGACGGTGACGGCGGAGCCGGTGGCGTGGCGGACGGCGTTGCCGAGGAGTTCGGAGGTGACGAGGTCGAGGGTGAAGCGGGTGTCCTCGTCGAGGGGGGTGTTCCAGGAGGCGAGGAGGTCGCGGACCCGGTGGCGTCCGGCGGCGACGGTGGCGGGCTCGCGGGGCAGTGAGAACCATCGACGGTGGACGGACACGGCAGGCTCCTCACGCGGTTTCGCCCGATGGGCGGAGACTCGGCAGCCGATATGAGGGTATGTCAGATCCCAACATCTCTAGACAAGCTGAAATCTCTAGAGATGTCAATGCGTCAGGGGCCGTCCCTGCGTAGGATGTCTAGAGAAGAGGGGAAGGAAGTCCGCCGCCATGACCAGTCACCCGCGCGTCACGCAGCCCAAGTACCAGCGGATCGCCGATGACCTCAAGCGCGAGATCGACGCGGGCCGCTACCGCCCCGGCGACCGGCTCCCCGGCGAGAACGACCTGATGGCGACGTACGGCGTGGCCAGGATGACGGTCCGTCAGGCGCTCGGGGTGCTGCAGGGCGAGGGGATAGCGGAGGCCCGCCGGGGCGTGGGCGTGTTCGTCCGGGAGTTCCGGCCGATACGGCGCCGCGGCATTCAGCGGCTGTCCGACCGGACGTGGGGCGGCGGCGCCTCGGTCTGGTCGGCCGACATAGCCTCCCGCGAGCTGGCGGTGGACCAGCTGAGCGTCGCCGAGCGGGAGGCGCCCGAGCGGATCGCCGCCGTGCTGGGCCTCAAGCCGGGCGAGCCCGCCTGCGTGCGCAGCCGCCGCTTCGTGCTGGACGGCAAGCCGGTGCTGCTCTCCGACTCGTACCTGCCCGCCGCCCTGGTCGCGGGCAGCCGGATCACCGACCCGGACACCGGCCCCGGCGGCACGTACGCCCGGCTCGCCGAGCTGGGCCTCAAGCCGGTGCACTTTCAGGAGCAGATCCGCTCCCGGATGCCCGCGGGGGACGAGGCGGAGCGCCTCGCGCTGGCGCCCGGCACGCCGGTGTTCCTGGTGCACCGGATCGCGTTCGCCGAGGACGGGCAGGCGGTGGAGGTCAACGAGATGGTGCTCGACTCGGCCTCGTACATCCTGGAGTACGACTTCGACGCCTGAGCGCGCTCGTCCACAGGCCTGTGGACGAGTTGCGCGGCCCGCCGTTCACCGGTTCGGAGCAGCAGTCCGGGCCGGGGCGGGGCGCGGCGGCGGAGGGTGGGGAGAGGGTCCGCCCCGCGAGCGGCGCGGGTGCGGTCCGCGACCCGGGAGGCGTCACGGTGACCCACCACGACCAGCTCGACTACTCCGACCGCACCGACTTCGAGGACGCCGACCGCGGTCTGATCGCCCCGCCCGCCACCGACACCATCACCACTGCGGACGGCCGGGTGGCGTGGGACTTCCGGGCCACCGACTTCCTGGCCGGGGAGTGTCCCGACACCGTGCACCCCAGCCTCTGGCGGCAGTCCCAACTGACCGCCCGCGCCGGGCTGTTCGAGGTCACCGAGGGCGTCTACCAGATCCGCGGCTTCGACCTGTCGAACATGACGCTGATCGAGGGCGAGCGCGGGGTGGTGGTGGTCGATCCGCTGGTGTCCGCCGAGTGCGCGGCCGCGGGCCTGGCGCTCTACCGGGAGCACCGCGGCGAACGCCCGGTCACCGCCGTGCTGTTCACCCACTCGCACATCGACCACTTCGGCGGGGTGGACGGCGTCCTGCCGGAGGGCGCGGACGTCCCGATCGTCGCCCCGTCCGGGTTCATGGAGCACTCGGTCGCCGAGAACGTGTACGCGGGCACCGCGATGCTGCGGCGCGGCGGCTACTACTCTGGCGGCGACCTGCCGGCCGGTCCGACCGGGCTGGTCGGCATGGGCCTGGGCCACACCGCCTCGCACGGCACCCCGAGCCTGCGGCCCGCCACCCTCGACGTCACGCACACCGGGCAGGAGGAGCGGCTCGACGGGGTGCTGTTCCGCTTCCAGTTGACGCCCGGCACCGAGGCGCCGTCCGAGCTGAACTTCTTCCTGCCCGAGCGCCGCGCCCTGTGCATGGCCGAGAACGCCACCCACAACCTGCACAACATCCTGACCCTGCGCGGCGCGGTGGTCCGCGACGCCCGGGTCTGGTCGCGCTACCTCACCGAGGCGATCGAACTCTTCGCCGCCGACTCCGACGTGGTGTTCGCCTCGCACCACTGGCCGACCTGGGGCACCGAGCGGCTCACCCGCTTCCTGTCCGAGCAGCGCGACCTGTACGGCTACCTGCACGACCAGACCCTGCGCCTGCTCAACCGGGGCCTCACCGGGTCGGAGATCGCCGAGCAGCTGGAACTCCCGCCCGCGCTGGCCTCCGCCTGGCACGCCCGCGGCTACTACGGTTCGGTCAGCCACAACGTGAAGGCCATCTACCAGCGCTACATGGGCTGGTACGACGGCAACCCGGCCTCGCTGTGGGAGCACCCGCCGACCGAGAGCGCCAAGCGCTACGTCGACTGCATCGGCGGCCAGGACGCCGTCCTCACCAAGGCCCGGGAGTACGCCGACGCCGGTGACCTGCGGTTCGCCGCCCAACTGCTCAAGCACGCCGTGTTCGCCGACCCGGAGAGCAAGGACGCCAAGGAGCAGTTGGCGCAGGTCTTCGAGCGGCTCGGGTACGGCGCGGAGAACGCGACCTGGCGCAACTGCTACCTGATGGGCGCGCTGGAACTGCGCAACCCGCCGAAGGCGATGCCGTTCGGGGCCGGCAGCTTCGCCGGGGCGCTCACCGTCGACCAGGTCTTCGACTCGCTGGCGATCCGGGTCAACGGCCCCGCGGCCTGGGGCGAACGGCTCAGCACCGTCTGGAAGTTCACCGACCTCGGCGCCACCCACCGGGCGACCCTGCACAACGGCGTCCTGGTGCACAGCGAGGTCACCCGGGACCCGGGACCGGCCGACCTCACCGTCACGCTCACCAAGCCGCAACTGTTCGCCCTGCTGGCCGGCCGGGGCCGGGACGGGATCGACCTCAGCGGCGACCCGGCGGTCCTGGACCGGCTGTTCGCGGCCCTGGACGAGTCCGACCCGGCGTTCCCGGTCGTCACTCCCTGACCTCCCCGCCACCGCCCCCGGCGGCCGGACGGCCCGGCGGCAGGCCCCGATCCGGGTCCGCTGCCGGGCCGTCCGGTCGTTCCGCGCCGTTCCGCGCCGGGTCAGTCCTGCGGGGCCGCGGTCTCGTACTCGACGACCAGCACGGCCCGGGCCAGGGCGAGGAAGCCCAGGGTGCCGCTGATCACGGCCGCCGGGGTGTCCGCGGCCAGCCCGAGGGACTCCACCGGCAGGGCGTGCACGGCGAACACGTAGCGGTGCCGACCGTGGCCGGGCGGCGGGGCGGCGCCGCCGTAGTCGTTGCTGCCGTAGTCGTTGCGGCCGTGCACCGCCCCGGCGGGCAGGCCCGGGAACCCGCCGCCGCCCGCACCGGCGGGCAGCTCGGTGGTGTCGGCCGGGAGGTCGGTCAGCAGCCAGTGCCACCACCCGCAGCCGGTCGGCGCGTCCGGGTCGAAGCAGGTCACCGCGAAGCTCCTGGTCTCCGCCGGGAAGCCGGACCAGCTGAGCTGCGGCGAGCGGTTACCGCCCTCGTACGCCTGCTCCTCGCCGAGTTCGCCGCCGTCGACGAGGTCGGTGCTGAGCAGGGTGAACGACGGGACGGGGCGCATGAAGTCGAACGGCAGCGGTGGCCTGCCGGGTGCGGTCATCGGTGGGTCCCCCCTCAGGAAGTCGGTCGGTGCCGGGCGATCCTAACCACGCTTTTTCCGATGGCCAAAAGCCTTGCGGGGCGGGAGAATTGATGCTCGAGAGGGGGTGCGGAGCGCGCGGCGGTGCGTGCCATTGGCTCCGGGTTCTGTCACTACGGCCCGAAGCAGCACGGACCTTCGATGGGCTCCGGCCGCCAGCAGCTCGGACTCGCCGTTCCCCGAGCCCCTGGCGGGGCTCGTCAGCAGCACGGACCGAGCCGTTCCCCGAGCCCCTGACGGGGCTCTGCCGTTCCCCGGGCCCCTGGGATGCGTGCCCCTTACCCCGCCGCCGCCGCGAGGTCGAGTTCGGCGCGGGCGGGGTCGGCGAGCAGGGTGGTGAGGGCGGCGGTGAAGACGGGGCCGCCGTCGGCGAGGGCGAGGTCCTTGGCGGCGAGGCGGATCGGGAAGTCCGCGTCGGTGCTGGCGATCCGGGCCATCACGCCCGCCAGCGGGCCCGCGGCCAGCGCCCGGCGGGCCTGGTCGGCGGGGACGCCGAGGCGTTCGGCTACGGCCAGGGCCTCGCCGACCGCGGTCACCGAGGTGACGACCGCGCCCATCACGACGATCTTGAGCGCCGCGCCCGCGCCGGGCCCGCCGCAGCGGACCACCCGGCCGAACCGCTCCAGCAGGGGCTGCGCCCGGTCCAGGGCCTGCTCCTCGCCGCCCGCGTAGACGACCAGGGCGCCGGCGGCGGCCGCGTCCACGCTGCCGAGCACCGGGGCGTCCACCAGGCTGACACCGTCCGGGAGTCGGGCGTGCTGCTCGGCGACGGCCGCCGGGCCGATCGAGGACATGTCGATCCACAGGGTGCCCGGGGCCAGCGCGGGGCGGAACCGGTCCGCGACCTCGGCGACCGCCGCCGGGTCGGACAGCATGGTCACCACCACGCCCGCGCCGCGCACCGCCTCCGCCGGGGAGGCCGCCTCGGTGAGGCCCGCCGCCCGGCCCGCGGACCGGTTCCAGACCACCAACTCCTTTGCCGCACCGCTCAGTCGGCGGGCCAGTGGAAGCCCCATCCGGCCCAGCCCCAGCACTGCCACGCGCTCCGTGATCTCCATGCCCACCACGCTAGGCGCCGCCCAGGCAGGCGACAAACGAATGTCCGGCATGGTAGCCATGCGGAATGGACATGGCATGGCTGGAGGTCTTCCGCACCGCGGCCCGGCTCGGCTCGTTCACCGCGGCGGGCGGCCAGTTGGGGTGGACGCAGTCCGCGGTCTCCCGGCAGATCGCCTCGCTGGAGGCCGAGTTGGGCGTCCCGCTGTTCGACCGGCTGCCCCGCGGGGTGGCGCTGACCGAGCACGGGCGGACGCTGCTGCCGCACGCCGAGGCGCTGCTGGACCGGCTCGACGGCACCCGGCGCGACCTCGCCGCGCTGGCCGGGCTGACCGCCGGACGGCTCCGGCTGGGGGCCTTCGACAGCGCCAACGCCGCGCTCGTCCCGGCCGCGCTGGCCGCCTTCCGGGCCGCTCACCCGGCGATCGCGCCGACCCTCACCGAGGGCCTCTCCGGGGCGCTGCTCGACCTGCTCGCGGACGGCTCGATCGATTTCGCGCTGGTCACCGCCTACCCGGAACACCCCTACGACACCGAGCGGTTCGAGCTGCACCGGCTGGTCGACGACCCCGTCCTGGTGGCCGTCCCGCGCAGCCACCGGCTGGCCCGGCGCCGCCGCCTGCGGCTGGCCGAACTGGCCGAGGAGCCGTGGATCGCCGCCAGCCGCCGCCCCGAGGCGACCCTGCTGGCGGCCTGCGTCCGCAACGGCTTCCAGCCGCGGGTGGAGTACGAGGTGGCGGGGTGGACGGCCAAACTGGGCCTGGTGGCGGCCGGGTTGGGCATCACGCTGATCCCCTCGCTGGCGGCTCGGGCGGCCCGGCCCGACCTGGCGCTCGTGCCGCTGCACCCGGAGGACACCCCCGTCCGGCACGTCCACACCGCGACCCGCCGCGGCCACCTGCCCGTCCCGGCCGTGGCCGCCTTCCTGCCGTTCCTGCGCGCGGCGGCGGGGAACTGAGCGGGGGAGCAGGGCGGCGCGGGCCGGGTGGACCAGGGGGTTCCGGGTGGACCGGTGGATCAGGGCCAGACCAGGCAGTACAGCTGGTGGCCGGCCTCGTGCAGGCGGTTGGCGAAGTCCTGCCACTCGTGCAGCATCTGGTAGATGACGAAGGCGTCCCGCGGGCCGCGGCGGTCGGGGACGGTGGACCAGATGAAGGCGGCGGCGCCGAGCTCGGTCTCGTCGGCCTTGCGGAGCGGCTCGACCACCGTGTGCGGGAGCTGGACCACCGCGTAGTCGGGGTGCAGGACGACCAGTTCGAGCGGGGGGACGTGGTGCAGCGGGACGCCCTGGATGCCGGTGAGCACCATCGCGCTCATCGTCTCGGGCTTGATCTTGGTGGAGAGGTGGCCGCCCGCGGAGCCGCTGGTCTCCATCAGGTCGCCGAGCCGGCCGAGGGCGCCGAGCTCCCCGGCGTCGAGGCCGAGGCCGCCGGGGCCGAGGGCGGTGGGAACCCTGGCGGCGGTGGCGCGGTCCGGAGCGCCGAAGTACTTGTAGGTGACCCCCACTCTGCCCTCGCCCCTCCTTCCCCTGCCCGTTCCCGTACCCCCGCCGGTCTCGCCGGGCCGGCGGCTGCGCCCCGCGGCCTCGTCGAAACCGTCCTGCCTCTCGGACACTGGACCATCCTCACCGGAACTCGCCGGAATCGACAGACCTTCGCATGTTCGGGGTCCCTCCCGAACATGCCCCTTACCCGTCTGCCGGCGTGCTACACGAGCGCGCGTCACCCGACCTTACCTTTGGCACAGCCAGTGAGGGGAGCAGCACACGGATCATCGTTCCAGATGATCGGGCCCGACATGCAGAACGCCAGGACACGATTTGAGACCATGTGCGGGTAAGAGCGGTTCCCGGCCGCTCCCAGCACCCAACGGATGAGCGAGCAGATGAGCTACCCGTACGAAGCCCCCCAGTCCCAGTCGCTGTTCGACCGCGCGCTGGCCGTCACCCCCGGCGGCGTCAACTCGCCGGTGCGCGCCTTCCGCGCGGTCGGCGGCACGCCCCGCTTCATGGTGTCCGGCACCGGCCCGTACCTGACCGACGCGGACGGCCGCGAGTACGTGGACCTGGTCTGCTCCTGGGGCCCGATGCTGCTGGGCCACGCCCACCCGGCGGTGGTCGAGGCGGTGCAGCGGGCGGTGGCCCTGGGCACCTCGTTCGGGACGCCCGGACAGGGCGAGGTGGAGCTGGCCGAGGAGATCGTCGCCCGGATCGCGCCGGTCGAGCAGGTCCGCCTGGTGTCCAGCGGCACCGAGGCGACCATGTCGGCGATCCGGCTGGCCCGCGGCTTCACCGGCCGCGCGAAGGTGGTGAAGTTCGCCGGTTGTTACCACGGTCACGTGGACGCGCTGCTGGCCGCCGCCGGTTCCGGCGTCGCCACCTTCGGCCTGCCGGACACCCCGGGCGTGACCGGCGCCCAGGCCGGCGACACCATCGTGCTGCCGTACAACGACCTGGACGCGGTGCGCGCCGCGTTCGCCGCCCACCCCGGCGAGATCGCCTGCGTGATCACCGAGGCCTCGCCCGGCAACATGGGCGTCGTCCCGCCGCTGCCCGGCTTCAACCGCGGCCTGGCCGAGATCTGCCGGGCCGACGGCGCGCTGTTCGTCTCCGACGAGGTGATGACCGGCTTCCGGGTCTCCAAGGCCGGCTGGTACGGGCTGGAGGCCGCGCGGGAGGGCTGGGCGCCGGACCTGCTGACCTTCGGCAAGGTGATGGGCGGCGGCTTCCCCGCCGCGGCCTTCGGCGGCCGCGCCGACGTGATGGCGCAGCTGGCCCCGGCCGGCCCGGTCTACCAGGCGGGCACCCTCTCCGGGAACCCGATCGCCACCGCCGCGGGCCTGGCCCAGCTGCGGCACTGCACCGACGAGGCGTACGCGGCCGTGGACAAGGCCGCCGCCGAGGTGTCCGGCCTGGTGACCGCGGCGCTCGCCAAGGAGGGCGTGGCGCACCGGCTGCAGACCGCGGGCAACATGTTCTCGGTCTTCTTCACCGAGCAGCGGGTCACCAACTACGACGAGGCGCGCACCCAGCAGGCGTTCCGCTTCAACTCCTTCTTCCACTCGATGCTGAGCCAGGGCGTCTACCTGCCGCCGTCGGCCTTCGAGTCCTGGTTCGTCTCGGCCGCGCACGACGAGCGCGCGATCGAGCGGATCGCCGCCGCCCTGCCCGCCGCCGCCCGCGCCGCGGCCGAGGCCACCGAGGAGACCGCCAAGTGACCGAGAACACCAGCGAGAACAGCGCCCGGGGCGACAAGGAGATCACCGTCGTCCACGTGATGCGGCACGGCGAGGTACACAACCCGGAGGGCGTGCTCTACGGCCGCCTCCCGGACTACCACCTCTCCGACCTGGGCCGGCAGATGGCCGAGCGGGTGGCCGAGCACCTGCAGGACCGGGACATCACGTACGTGGTGGCCTCGCCGCTGGAGCGGGCGCAGGAGACCGCCGAGCCGATCGCCAAGGCGCACGGGCTGCAGGTGGCGGCCGACCCGCGGCTGATCGAGGCGGAGAACGTCTTCGAGGGCAAGACCTTCGGCGTCGGCGACGGCTCGCTGCGCAACCCCGGGTACTGGAAGTACCTGACCAACCCGTTCAAGCCGTCCTGGGGCGAGCCGTACATCGACCAGGTGGTGCGGATGATGGGTGCGATCGCGGCGGCCCGGGACGCGGCGCGCGGGCACGAGGCGGTGTGCGTCAGCCACCAGCTGCCGATCTGGATCCTGCGCTCGTTCGCGGAGCGGCGCCGGCTGTGGCACGACCCGCGCCGTCGGCAGTGCTCGCTGGCCTCGTTGACCAGCTTCACCTACGAGGGCGACCGGATCGTCTCGATCGGCTACCGGGAGCCGGCCCGGGACCTGCTGCCCGCGCACCTGGTGGGCCAGGGCAAGAAGGGTGACAAGCCGGTCGGCAAGAGCTTCGGGGCGTAGCTCACACCGGGCCCCGCCGGGGTAAGCCCCCGGGGCGGCGAAATGCCCGAATTAAGACGATCATAAGCGGAAAAAGCGCAGGTCACGGGGGGTCCGGTCGACAAGGCCGGACCCCCCTAAAACGGGCCGAAGAGCCATGCGAAACTTTTCACATGACACGGACGTCCAGCCGCCGCATCCGCTTCGCCGCCGTCCTCGGCGCGGTCTCCGCCCTGGCCCTCGCCGGGTGCTCCAGCTCCGGGTCCAGTGGCAGCGGCGGCGTCGGCTTCGTCACGGGCAAGGGCGGCATCGCCACCGCCGGTCCCGCCAAGCGGGTCGCCGCCCCCGACGTCACCGGCACCTCGCTGGACGGCAGCGGCACCCTCAAGCTCTCCGACTACCGCGGCAAGGTGGTCGTCCTCAACATCTGGGGCTCCTGGTGCAGCCCCTGCCGGGCCGAGGCCAAGGGCCTGCAGGAGGCCAGCGAGAAGTACGGCGACCGGGTGCAGTTCCTCGGCATCAACACCCGGGACACCGACCCCGCCAACGCCGTCGCGTTCGAGAAGAACTTCGGGGTGACCTACCCGAGCATCTACGACCCGGACGGCGCCGAGATCCTCAAGTTCCCCAAGGGCAGCCTCAACCCGCAGTCCATCCCGACCACCATCGTGGTCGACCAGGAGGGCAGGCTGGCCGCCCGGGCGATGCGCGCGATGTCCACCGAGGACCTGCAGGCCATGGTCGACCCGGTGCTGGCGGAGTCGAAGTGAGCACCCTGCTGGCAGCCGCCGACATCGGGTACAACGAGACGGTCGGCAGCGGCGCGCTGGTGCTCGCGCTGCCGATCGCGCTGATCGCCGGGCTGGTCTCGTTCTTCTCGCCGTGCGTGCTGCCCCTGGTGCCCGGCTACCTCAGCTACGTCACCGGCTTCTCCGCCGCCGACCTCTCCGACGCCCGGGGCGCCAGGCGCGGCCGGATGCTGGCGGGCTCCGTCCTGTTCGTGGCCGGGTTCGCGGCCGTCTTCATCTCCGAGGGCGCGCTGTTCGGCTACGTCGGGACGGCCCTGGCGGACCACAAGCGGGTCGTCTCGATCGTCATGGGCGTCGTCACGGTGCTGATGGGCCTGGCCTTCATGGGCCTGCTGCCCGGCTTCACGATGCGCGAACTGCGCACCCACCGCCGCCCCGCGGTCGGCGTCTACGGCGCCCCGCTGCTGGGCCTGGTCTTCGGCGTCGGCTGGACGCCCTGCCTCGGCCCGACCATGTCGGCGATCAACACGCTCTCCGCGAACGAGGCCGACGCCGGGCGTGGCGCCCTGCTGATGACGGTCTACTGCCTGGGCCTCGGCGTACCGTTCGTCCTGGCCGCCCTGGCGTTCCGCAAGGCGCTGGGCGCCTTCGGCTGGGTCAAGCAGCACTACCAGTGGGTGATGCGGATCGGCGGCGGCATGCTGGTCGCGGTCGGCCTGGCCCTGGTGACGGGGGTGTGGGACGCGCTGGTCAACCAGCTGCAGTACCTCACCCAGGACTTCTCGATCGGAATCTGACCGTGAGCGACACGAAGACCAGCCCCCAGCCGGCCGACGCCGCGGAAGGCCCCGACGCCGAACGGCTCGACGCCGAGCGGCTCGACGAGGTCGAGCGGCTCAGCACCGCGCCCGAGGAGAACGACACCGTCCCGACCGGGATAGGCGTGTTCGGCTGGCTGCGCTGGTTCTGGCGCCAGCTCACCTCGATGCGGGTCGCGCTGCTGCTGCTGTTCCTGCTCTCGCTGGCGGCGATCCCCGGCTCGCTGGTGCCGCAGGAGCCCAACACCTTCAAGATCACGGCGTGGAAGAACGCCCACAAGGGCCTGGCCCCGCTCTTCGAGAAGCTCCAACTCTTCGACGTCTACAGCTCGGTGTGGTTCTCCGCGATCTACATCCTGCTGTTCGTCTCGCTGGCGGGCTGCATCCTGCCGCGCACCTGGCAGTTCGTCGGCGTGCTGCGCGCCCAGCCCCCGGCCGCCCCGCGCAACCTGACCCGGATGCCGGTCTACGCGGCCTGGCACACCGACGCCGACCCCGCGGCGGTCAACGCGGCCGCGCACCGGCTGTTGAGGAAGCGCGGCTTCCGGGCCGCGGCCGGCTCCGGCTCGGTGGCCGCCGAGAAGGGCTACCTGCGCGAGGTCGGCAACCTGCTGTTCCACTTCGCGCTGTTCGCCCTGCTGGCCGGTTTCGCCTGGGCCAGCCTGTTCAGCGGTTCCGGCACCAAGATCGTGCTGGAGGGCCAGGGCTACTCCAACACCACCACCCAGCTGGACGACTTCACCGGCTCCGCGTTCTACGGCGTCGACGACCTGGACGCCTTCGGCTTCAAACTGGACGGCTTCACCGCCGACTTCCAGACCTCCGGCCCGGCGGCCGGCACCGCCAAGGAGTTCGTCGCCAACGTCCGCTACTGGAAGGGCGCCGACACCGGCAAGCAGAAGAACGCGAAGATCGAGGTCAACCACCCGCTGGAGGTGGGCGGCACCAAGGTCTTCCTGACCGCGCACGGCTTCGCCCCGGTGGTGACCGTCCGCAACGCCAAGGACGAGGTCGTCTACCGCGGCCCGACGGTGTTCCTGCCGCAGGACTCCAACGTCACCTCGCCCGGCGTGATCAAGGTCAACGACTACGGCACCGGCCCCGACGGCCGGAAGACCCAGCTCGCCCTCAGCGGCATGTTCCTGCCCACCGCCCCGGACGACTTCAACGAGACCGGCCGCCCGGTCTCGGTCTTCCCCGCCGCGGCCAACCCGCGGCTGGTGATCACCGCCTACGTCGGCGACATGCGCACCGACAGCGGCCTGCCGCAGAACGTGTACGAGCTCGACGACAAGGCGATGACGCAGCTGAAGGTCAACGGCGCGCCCGCCTCCGTCCCGCTCCAGGTCGGCCAGGGCTGGCAACTGCCCGACGGCTACGGCAGCGTCACCTTCGACGGCTACCAGCAGTGGGCCAACTTCACGATCTCGCACCGCCCCGGCAACGCGGTCGCGCTGACCGGCGCGGTGGCCGCGATCCTCGGCCTGATCGGCTCGCTGTTCGTCCAGCGCCGCCGGATCTGGGTCCGCGCGGTGGCCGCCCCCGACGGCCGCACCCTGGTCGAGGTGGCCGGGCTGGGCCGCAGCGAGTCCGCCCGCACCGCCGAGGAACTCGCCGAGATCGCCGTCGAGCTGCAGGGCGACGCCCCGGCCGCCGACGAACCCCCGGGGCCCGACGGCCCCGCCGACGACGCACCCGCCGCAGCCGACTCCCCGGCCGCAGCCGTCCCCACCGCCCCGGAAACCAAGGAGTAGACGGTGCTGCTCGCGCAGGTCGACACCCAGTTGGCCAACCTCTCCAACTACCTCATCTACTCGGCGATGACCGTCTACACGCTGGCGATGTTCGCCCAGATCTTCGAGTGGACGTTCGGCGCCAAGGGCGGCGTCGCCGTCCGCTCCGCGCGGCAGAGCACCCTGGCCGAGACGGTCGCCGAGTCCGCGGCGGCGGCCAAGGGCGTCCGCAAGGTCACCGTCACCGTCGCCGCGCAGGGCGGCGGCACCACCACGCTCACCCGCACCGCGCTGGCCGAGGCCGGTGCCACCACCGTCACCAGCGGCCGCGGCGACGGCGGCCCGGCCGACGGCGTCGGCCCGGCGGGCACCAGCGAGAAGGCCGACCTGGCCGGCCGGATCGCGGTCTCGCTGACCGTGCTCGGCATGCTGCTGCACGCCGCCAGCGTGGCGGCCCGCGGCCTGTCGGTGATGCGCTGGCCGTGGGGCAACATGTACGAGTTCTCGTGCGCGTTCGCCCTGATGATGGTCGGCGCGTACGTGATCCTGCTCGCCACCGGGAAGAACGTCCGCTGGCTCGGCCTGCCGGTGACGGTGGTCGCGCTGTTGATCCTCGGCGTCGCCGTCGTCGTCCTCTACACCGACTCCGAGCAGCTCGTCCCCGCCCTGCACTCCTACTGGCTCGGCATCCACGTCTCGACCGCCACCATCTGCGGCGGCGCGTTCTTCGCCGCCTTCGTCGCCACCGTGGCCTACCTGCTCAAGGACCGCTACGAGCACCGCGTCGCGGCGGGCCTGACCGTCCGCGCCGCCAACCTGATGGAGCGGCTGCCCGCCTCCGGCACCCTGGACAAGCTCTCCTACCGGATCAACGCGATTATCTTCCCGCTCTGGACGTTCACCATCATCGCGGGCGCGATCTGGGCCGAGGCCGCCTGGGGCAAGTACTGGGAGTGGGACCCGAAGGAGACCTGGTCCTTCATCACCTGGGTCGCCTACGCCGCCTACCTGCACGCCCGGGCCACCGCCGGCTGGCGCGGCCGCAAGGCCGCCTACCTGGCGCTGCTCGCCTTCGCCTGCTGGCTGTTCAACTTCTACGGCGTCAACATCTTCATCACCGGCAAGCACTCCTACGCCGGCGTCTGACGCCACCCCCGCACCGTCCACCACCACCCACGCACCACGAAGCCGCGAGGAGGGCCGCACCATGGAGTGCGACGAGGTCATCATGACCGTCCGAATCACCGCAGCGGAACGCACGCTGCTGCGACGGCTCGCCCAGGGCCACCACAGCGACGTCTCCGAAGTCGTCGCCGACGGGCTGCTGGACGTCCTGCCCACCCTGCACTGCCCGGCCGACGCCCACCGGCTGCTGGCCGCGCTCACCACGCCCGCGCCCTGCGCGCTCACCGTCTGGCTCCCCACCGAGCTGGCGGACCTGCTCACCATCGCCACCGCGCGGATCGCCCAGTCCACCGGCGTCCGGCTCGGCTCCTCCTGCATCATGCTCGGGGCCGCGGTGCGCCTGTGGCTGGCCCAGGACCCGCAGCGGCTGGCCGCCAACCTCACCACCATGCACGCCGGCCGTCCGACCGCGCTGGCGGCCGCGTAACGGCCCGCAGGGAACGCGGAGGGGCCCGGGACGACGTCCCGGGCCCCTCCGCGTGCGCTACGCGGCCTGCTGCCAGCTGACCGGCGAGAAGTACGCCGGGCGGCGCTCGACGCGCGACCAGGTCGCGATCGGCTCGACGGCCGGGGCGGCGGCGGTGGCGGCGGCCACCGCGGCCCGGGCGGCCAGGACCGCGGTCAGCGCGGCCAGTTCCTCGGCGGTCAGCGAGCCGCGGACGACGCGGACGAGAGGTTCGCTCATGGTTCCCGTTCTCCCCCAAGCTTGATTCTGAAAGGTTTCGGCGCGGGCAGCGGCCGGTTACATCGGCGGGTTGCCGTGCTTGCGGCTCGGCAGGTCGGCGTGCTTGGTGCGGAGCATGGCGAGCGAGGAGGCGAGCACGGCGCGGGTCTCGGCCGGGTCGATGACGTCGTCCACGAGGCCGCGCTCGGCCGCGTAGTACGGGTGCATCAGTTCGCTCCTGTACTCCTTGATCTTCTGCGCCCGGGTCGCCTCGGGGTCCTCGGCTGCGTTGATGTCCCGGCGGAAGATGACGTTCGCGGCGCCCTCGGCGCCCATCACGGCGATCTCGTTGGTCGGCCAGGCGAAGGACAGGTCCGCGCCGATCGAGCGGGAGTCCATCACGATGTACGCGCCGCCGTACGCCTTGCGCAGGATCAGCTGGATCCGCGGCACGGTGGCGTTGCAGTACGCGTACAGCAGCTTCGCGCCGTGCCGGATGATGCCGTCGTGCTCCTGGTCGACGCCGGGCAGGAAGCCGGGCACGTCCAGCATGGTGACCAGCGGGATGTTGAAGGCGTCGCACATCTGCACGAAGCGGGCGGCCTTCTCGGAGGCGTTGATGTCCAGCACGCCGGCCAGCGACTGCGGCTGGTTGGCGATGATGCCGACCACGTGGCCGTCGATCCGGGCCAGCGCGCAGATCACGTTGGTCGCCCAGCGCTCGTGGACCTCGAGGTACTCGCCGTGGTCGACGACCTCCTCGATGACCTTGCGCATGTCGTACGGGCGGTTGCCGTCGGCCGGGACGAGGTCGAGCAGCGAGTCGTTGCGGCGGTCCACCGGGTCGTCCGCGGCCACCACCGGCGGCATCTCCCGGTTGTTCTGCGGCAGCAGCGACAGCAGGTAGCGGACCTCCTCGATGCAGGACTGCTCGTCGTCGTAGACGAAGTGCGAGACGCCGGAGACCGAGGAGTGGACGTCCGCGCCGCCCAGGCCGTTCTGGGTGATCTTCTCGCCGGTCACCGCCTGCACCACGTCCGGGCCGGTGATGAACATCTGCGAGGTCTCGCGGACCATGAACACGAAGTCGGTCAGCGCCGGGCTGTAGGCCGCGCCGCCCGCGCACGGGCCGAGCATCACCGAGATCTGCGGGATCACGCCGGAGGCCCGGGTGTTGCGCTGGAAGATGCCGCCGTAGCCGGCCAGCGCGGTCACGCCCTCCTGGATCCGGGCGCCCGCGCCGTCGTTCAGCGAGACCAGCGGCGCGCCCGCGGCGATGGCCATGTCCATGATCTTGTGGATCTTCTGCGCGTGGGCCTCGCCCAGCGCGCCGCCGAAGATCCGGAAGTCGTGCGCGTAGGTGAACACCGTCCGCCCGTGCACGGTGCCCCAGCCGACGACGACGCCGTCGGTGTGCGGCTTCTTCGCCTCCAGGCCGAAGCCCTGCGCGCGGTGCCGCCGCAGCGGCTCCACCTCGTGGAAGGAGCCCTCGTCCAGCAGCAGCTCGATCCGCTCCCGCGCGGTCAGCTTGCCCTTGGCGTGCTGCGCCTCGGTGGCCTGCTCGCTCGGTCCGCGGCGGACCTGCTCGCGCAGCTCGTGCAACTCGGCAACCCGGCTACGGGCATCGGCCGGAGCCTCGCCGCCGACCGGCGCATCGTGCAGGACCGTCATCTCGAACCACTCCAAGCTCGCGTGGGGCAGCGAACACCTCTACTGCTACGACAGTACGAGTCGGGGCGCCCCGCTCTCGGCGTCGAATCCGTACAAGGTCGGGAGCCGATCGCTGTACAGGCCCCACATAGGGGGGCGCACACCCCTACCGCCGGGTCGCTTCCGGCGGGGCAGGGGGTGCACCCCTGCCGGGGGGTGGGGGAGCGGCCGAATCGGCAGGTCAGCGGCGAGGTGGCGGGTGCGGGAAGGGGGGGGGGGCCCCCCCCCCCCCCCCCCGGCCCCGCCGGGGGGGGGGGGCCCGGGGGGGGGGGGGGGGGGCCGGGGGGGGGGGGGGGGGCGGGCGCGCGCGCCCCCCCCCGGGGGGGCCCCCCGGCCCCCCCACGGCCGGGTGTTCGAGAGCCGGATCAGGTCCGGATGGTAGGGATGCGCCAAAAGGCGGGATCAGCCCTTCGGGCGGTCGCCGTCCTCCGGGTGCTCGCCGCCGCGGCGCAGCTCCTCCTCGCGGCGGCGCAGGTCCGCCTCCCACTGCTTGAGCATGTCCTCGTGCTGCTCGTTGCCGCGCTTCAGCGAGGCGAGGAACTCCGGGTCGTCGTCCGGGGCCGGCGGACGCCGCGGGCGCTCGTACTCGGGGTACCCGGCGGTCGGGCCGGACGGCCAGGGCGCCCGGCCGCGGCGGGCGCCGGTGCGGTCGCGGCCGGCCACCAGCCAGGCGATCGAGCCGACCAGCGGGAAGAACAGCACGACGATCACCCAGACCACCTTCGGCAGGTGGCGGACCTCGTCCTCGGGGGTGGTCAGGCAGTCGATGAACGCCCACACCCACAGGGCCAGCAGCGCCACCACGGGCACGACTCTCAGCACGGCGCGGATTCTCCCGGGGAAGGTTCGAACAGGACCCTTGGCGGGCCCAGGGTAGCCCGTACCGGATACTGACAGGTATGGCATACGACGATCTCCGTTCCTTCCTCCGGGCACTGGAGCGGGAGGGCGACCTCAAACGGATCAAGGTCGAGGTCGACCCCTACCTGGAGGTCGGCGAGATCGTCGACCGGGTGCAGAAGGCCAAGGGCCCCGCGCTGCTGTTCGAGAACGTCAAGGGCTCGGCGATGCCGCTGGCCATGAACGTCTTCGGCACCGAGCGGCGGCTGTCCAAGGCCCTCGGCCTCAAGTCGCCCGACGACATCGCCGAGAAGATCGGCGGCCTGCTCAAGCCCGAACTGCCGCAGGGCTTCACCGGCTTCCGAGAGGCGTTCGGCAAGCTCGCCTCGATGGCGCACGTGCCGCCGCGGAACGTGAAGTCCGCCGACGCGCCCGTCCACGAGGTGGTGCTCACCGGCGAGGACGTCGACCTGGAGCAGCTGCCCGCGCTGTTCACCTGGCCGCTGGACGGCGGCTCCTTCTTCAACCTCGGGCTCACCCACACCAAGGACCCGGACTCCGGCGTCCGCAACCTCGGCCTGTACCGGCTGCAGCGGCACGACAGGCGCACCATCGGCATGCACTGGCAGATCCACAAGGACAGCCGCAACCACGCCGCGGTGGCCGCCAGGCGCGGCGAGAAGCTGCCCGTCGCGATCGCCTTCGGCTGCCCGCCCGCCGTCACCTACGCCGCCACCGCGCCGCTGCCCGGCGACATCGACGAGTACCTGTTCGCCGGGTTCGTCGCGGGGGAGCGGGTCCGGATGGTCGACTGCAAGACCGTCCCGCTGCAGGTCCCGGCGGACGCCGAGGTGGTGCTGGAGGGCTGGCTGGAGCCCGGCGAGCTGCTGCCCGAGGGGCCGTTCGGCGACCACACCGGCTTCTACACCCCGCAGGAGCCCTTCCCGGCGCTGACCATCGACTGCGTGACGATGCGCCGCCGCCCGCTGCTGCAGTCCATCGTGGTCGGCCGCCCGCCCACCGAGGACGGGCCGCTGGGCAAGTTCACCGAGCGCTTCTTCCTGCCGCTGCTCAAGGTGATCATCCCGGACATCGTCGACTACGACCTGCCCGAGGCCGGCGGCTTCCACAACTGCGTGATCGTCTCGATCGACAAGAAGTACCCCAAGCACGCGCAGAAGGTCATGCACGCCATCTGGGGCGCCCACATGATGTCGCTGACCAAGCTGATCGTCGTGGTGGACGCCGACTGCGACGTCCACGACTACCAGGAGGTCGCCTGGCGGGCCCTGGGCAACGTCGACTACAGCCGGGACCTCTCGGTCGTCGAGGGCCCGGTCGACCACCTCGACCACGCCTCCTACCAGCAGTTCTGGGGCGGCAAGGCGGGCATCGACGCCACCCGCAAGCTCCCCGAGGAGGGCTACACCCGCGACGGCGGCTGGCCCGAGATGGTCGCCTCCGACCCGGAGACCGCGGCCCGGGTCACCCGCCGCTGGAAGGAGTACGGCCTGTGATGACCACCGCCGACGCGTTCGAGGCGCCGCCGAGCCGGACCAGGGCCTTCCTGCGCCTGGTCGTGATCGAGCACTCGGTCTTCGCGCTGCCCTTCGCCTACACCGCCGCGCTGACCGCGATGTTCCTCGCCGACGGGACGGTGCACTGGCGCGAACTGCTGCTGGTCACCGTCTGCATGGTCGGCCTGCGCACCTTCGCGATGGCCGCCAACCGGATCATCGACCGCGAGATCGACGCCCGGAACCCGCGCACCGCGGGCCGCGAGCTCGTCACCGGCGCCGTCTCGCTGCGCACCGCGTACGTCGGCTCGGCGATCGCGCTGGTGGTCTTCCTCGGCTCGGCGGCGCTGCTCAACACGCTCTGCCTGCTGCTCGCGCCGGTGGCCGTCGTCCCGATGGTGGTCTACCCCTACGGCAAGCGGTTCACCGACTTCCCGCAGGCGATCCTGGGCCTGGCCCAGGCGATGGGGCCGATCGGCGCCTGGCTGGCCGTCACCGGCAGCTGGTCCTGGGACGCGGTGGTGCTGGGGCTGGCGGTCGGCATCTGGATCGGCGGCTTCGACCTGATCTACGCCTGCCAGGACGTCGCGGCCGACCGGGGCACGGGCGTGCGCTCCGTCCCGGCCCGGTTCGGGGTGCCCGCCGCGATCACCGGCGCCCGGGTCTGCCACGCGGTCACCACCGCGCTGCTCGCCTGGTACGCGGTGCTGACCGACGCGGGCGCGTTCTTCTGGTGCGGGCTCGCGGTGGTGGCCGGGGCGTTCGTCTACGAGCACACCATCGTCAAGCCGCACGACCTGTCGCGGCTGAACCGGGCGTTCTTCTCCACCAACGGGTTCGTGGGCATCTCGCTGTTCGCCTTCGCCCTGATCGACCTGATCAGCCGCGGCCTGACGGTCTGACGGTCTGGCCACCGGCCCACGACAGGGGCGTGCGGGACACTCCGCACGCCCCTGTCGGGCGTCCGCCCGAATTCGTTGGCCGAACGGACCGGGCCGTCCCTAGGGTGGTCCGCATGCGCGTTCACTACCCCCGGACCCCGCACCTCCCGTGGTCCCCGGGGGCGACGGCCGACGACCTCCGCCGCCGGGACGCCTCCGGACTGGCCGACGCCGAGGTGGTCGTCACCGAGAAGCTCGACGGCGAGAACACCACGCTCTACCCCGACGGCCTGCACGCCCGCTCGCTGGACTCCGCGCACCACCCCTCCCGCGCCTGGGTGAAGGGCCTGCAGGGCCGGATCGGCCCGCACGTCCCGCCCGGCTGGCGGATCTGCGGGGAGAACCTGTACGCCCGGCACTCGCTCGCCTACACCGACCTGGACAGCTGGTTCCACGGCTTCTCGGTCTGGACCGACCGCGACCGCTGCCTGGACTGGGACGCCACCGTCCGCTTCCTGCGCCGCCTCGGCGTGCCCACCCCCCGGGTGCTGTGGCGCGGTCGCTACGACGAGCGGGCGATCCGCGCGATCGAGCTCGACCTGGACCGCCAGGAGGGCTACGTGGTGCGGACGGTCGCGGGCTTCGACCGGGCCGAGTTCGGCCACCGGGTCGCCAAGTGGGTGCGCCCGCAGCACGTGCGGACCGACACCCACTGGATGCACGCCGCCGTGGTCGAGAACGGCCTCGGCCCGAACTCCGCGCTCTGGCACGTCCGTTCCGGCGGCGCGCCCGACCCGGCCGCGCTGGCCGCCGCCCTCGGGCTCGACCTCGACCCCGAACTCGACGGCATCACCGCCCGGTTGGACGCCCACGGCCGCACCGGCGACGCCCGGCTCGACGGCGTCCTCGCCCACGCGCTGCGCGCCGACCGCCGCGAACGGCTGCTGCCCGCCCTGGCCGGGCCGCTCGGCCTGCCGCAGGCCCGCCGGATCGCCGACCTGGTCGGCCTGCACCCGCGGCTCGCCCAGCCGTACCCCGACGAGCAGCGCCGGGCCGGGCTCACCGCCCTCACCGCCGCCGCCGACCTCGGCGTGCTGCACGCCGTCGCCGCCGAGGCCCACCCCGCCGCCGAGCAGGAGGTCGCCTGGTCGGCCCTGCACGCCGAGGAGGCCGGACTGCTCGGCCCCGACCCGCTCGGACCGCTCCGCACCGGCCTGCGCGACGCCCTCGCCGACCTCCCGCCGGAGGTCCGCGACCGGTGCTGGGCACAGGCCCGCGAGGCGTACGGCCTCGGCCGGATCAGCACCGCCGAGGAGGCCGTCGCCGCCACCTGGGCCTGGCGCGAGGGCCGCTTCCCCCGGCTGTTCCACCTCTGCGGCCCCTCCGGCAGCGGCAAGTCCACGTACGCCGCCACCCTGCCCGGCACCCGGGTCAGCCTGGACGAGCTGCGGGCCGCCCGCGGCTCCCGCGCCGAGCAGCGCGACAACCCCGAACTGCTGCGCCAGGGCCTGACGGCGCTGGAGGCCGCGCTGGCGGACGGCGGCACCGCCGTGTGGGACGCCACCTCGCTCAACCGCCACCAGCGCGGCCACGTCCGGGCCGTCGCCGAACGCCGGGACGCGTTGCTGACCCACGTCGTCGCCGTCGTCGACGAGGCCGAACTGCGCCGCCGCAACGCCGTCCGCCCGCACCCCGTCCCCGCCGAGGTGCTGACCGCCCAGCTGCACCGCTGGACCCCGCCCTACCCCGGCCAGGCCCACCGCACCTGGTACCTGGACGCCGACGGCACGGTGGCGGCCACCGCCGGGTGCCTGGACGAGGAGGACTGATGCGCCCCATCGAGCAGGTCTGCCAGCGCGTCCGCTGGGACGACCGCTTCGACCCGGCCCGCTTCACCCTCGGCGTCCGGCAGCGCGACGACCGCACCAAGCGCGTCCCGCTGGAGAGCTTCACCGCCGCCGGGGACGTGCCCTGGCACCGCGTCCGGTACGTCGAGGCCGATGGGCAGGTGGTCTGGGACCGCGACACCGGCACCGACCTGCTCGACACCACCACCGCCGGGCGGCGCACCGAACCGGCCGTGCTGCCCGCGCCGTTCTTCACCCCCAGCACCCCGCACGCCTGGCACCCCGACCGCGGCTGGCGGCCCGCCGAGGCCCGGCCGGCCCACGGCGCCGGGCCGCTGCGGGTCGTCACCTGGAACACCCTGTGGGACCGCTACGACCCCGAGCTGATCCACACCGCCCGCCGCCGCCCGCTGCTGCTCGCCGAACTCGAAGCCGCCGACGCCGACCTGATCGCCCTCCAGGAGGTCGAACCGGCCCTGGTCAAGCTGCTGCTGGCCCAGGAGTGGGTCCGGCGCGGCTACACCCTGGGCGCCGACCCGTTCGGCCGGGAGGTCGACGAGCACGGGCTGCTGCTGCTCAGCCGCCTCCCCGTCCAGGAGGCCGGACGGCACGCCCTGGGCCCGCACAAGGCCGTCACCGCGGTCGCCGTCCGCACCGCCGCCGGGCCGCTCACCGTCGCCGCCGTCCACCTCAGCAGCGACCACTCGCCCGACGGCGCCACCCGCCGCACCGCCGAACTCGCCGACCTCGCCGAGGGGTTCGCCGCCGTCCGGGGCGACCTGCTGGTGCTCGGCGACTTCAACGACAGCACCGACCTGCCCGCCACCGCCCTCGGCCTGCGCGACACCTGGACCGAGGCGCACGGCCCCGCGGACCGCACCCCGACCTTCGACCCCGCCGCCAACCCGCTCGCCGCCGTCTCCTCGCTCACCGGCCGCTCCGGCCGCCTCGACCGCGTCCTGCTCCGCCCCGGCCGGGCCCGCACCACCGCCGCCCGCCTGCTCGGCCACCGCCCCGACCCCGACGGGCTGCACCCCTCCGACCACTACGGCCTCGCCGTCGACCTCGACCCCGAGCCCGCCGACGGCCTGCTCGACGCCCCCACCACCGCCCGCACCGCCGTCGCCTGGCTGCCGCCCGCCCACCTGTGGCCCGCCGTCCAGCGCCTGCGCGCCCGCCACGACCCGCAGCACGGGCACTGGCCGCCGCACGTGAACCTGCTGTTCGGCTTCGTCGCCGAGCACGAGTTCGACCGGGCGCTGCCGCTGCTCGCCGAGGCCGCCGCCGAAGTCCCGCCCTTCAGTACGGAGTTGGCAGGCGTACGGACCTTCGAGCAGCCCGGCGCCACCACTCGCTGGCTCGACCCGGCCGTCGGGGCCGCCGCCTCCTGGGCGGCCCTCCACCAGGCCCTGCAGCGCCGCTTCCCGCAGTGCCGCACCCGCGAGGGCGGCTACCGGCCGCACCTCACCCTGGGCCGCGGCGACTTCCCCGTCCACGAGCTGCCGCCCGCGCAGGCCACCGTCGACGAACTCGTGCTGCTCTCCCGGCGCGGCGACGGACCGATGACCCCGCGCGCCGTCGTCAGCCTCGGCACCGGCGCGGTCCGCGAGCTCCCCGAGCCGTCCGCTCCCGTCGTCCGCGTCGAACCTCCCTGCGACACCGCCGAGTTGACCGCCCGGATCGCCGCCGCCCTCCCCGGCGAGACCCACCTGGCCGGCTCCCGCCGGATGCGCTGCCACCTGGACGGCGCCGACCTCGACCTGGTCACCGTCCTGCCCGGGCCCGTCGAACCCGCCGACCTCACCCGGCAGTTGGCCCGGGCGCTACCCGAGGTCCGGCACGTCCGGGAGGTCCGCGGTGCCCGGGTCCCCGGCCTGCGACTGGACTGCGCCGGCCTCACCGTCGACCTGGTGCTGGCTCCCGCCGACGACTCCGCCGAAGCCGCCGCCGCCCGCAGCGCCGTCACCGACGCCGAGGCGGTCCTGGCCGCCGTCGGCCCCCGGCACCCGGCCTTCGCCGTCCTCGCCCGCCGGGTCAAGGCCTGGACGGCGGCCCGCGGCCTCGCCTCCGCCCCCTTCGGCCACCTCCCGTCCCTGGCCTGGACGGTCCTCGCCGCCCGCACCGTCACCGAGACGGCCACCGACGACCCGGACGCGCTCTTCCGCCACTTCACCGAGGTCTGGGCCGCCTGGGACTGGCGCCGCCCCGTCACCCTCCTCGGCGACCCGGCCGCCCCCACCTCCGACCCCGTCACCGTCCTCACCCCCACCGCCCCCGTCCGCAGCTGCACCACCCAGGTCGGCCCCGGCGCCCGCGACCTGCTCACCGAAGAGCTCTACCGGGCCTGGGAACTCGGCCCCGACCACCCCGAACTCCTCGCGCCGCCCCCGCTCCACCGCCGCCACGCCGCCTGGCTCCTCCTCACCCCCGCCCCCGACCGCCTCGGCCCCACCCGCGGCCGCCTCCGCACCCTCCTCACCGCCCTCGAACCCCTCGCCCCCACCCTCCACGCCTGGCCCCACCCCCTCCCCGGCCCCACCCTCGCCCTCGGCCTCGGCCCCACCCCGCCCGCCCCCGCCACCCTCGCCCCCCTGCTCCGCGACATCCTCCCGGAGGTGCCGTACGAGGTCCGCCCCGGCGGGGAGTTCACCTTCTAGGCAGACACCGGGGATGGCAGAGCCCCGCCAGGGACTCGGGGAACGGCGAGTCCGTGCCGCTGGCGGCCGGAGCCCACCGGAGGTCCGTGCTGCTTCGGGCCGTAGGGACAGAACCCGAAGCCACCGCACGCAACGGCAGTGCACCGTCAGCAGACTCGTGCCCGCCGTTCCCCGGGCCCCTGACGGCGCACCCCTACGCCCCCTTCAACGCCAGCCGCGCGTACGCCCGCACGTCCGCGTCCCCGTCCGCCAGCCGTTCCCGCAGCGCCGCGTCGACGCCCGCCTCGGCGGCCCCCGCCGCCATCGCGCGGACCGCGGCCTTGCGGACGTCCGCGTTCCCGTCCGCCGCGAGCCCGGCCAGCGCGTCCCAGCGCCCGGCCGCGCCCAGCACGCCCGCCGCCGCCTTCCGCACCTGCCAGGCCGCGTCCCGGCGTGCGGCGCGTTCCGCCGGCTCCGCGAGGGCCCCGCCCAGCCCCGCCGCCCCGGTGAACGCCCCCGCCCGCACCAGCGGGTCCGGGTCCTCGGCCAGCGCCGCCAGCACCCCCAGCACCTCCGCCGAGGCGGCGGCGGAGCCGATCGCCCCCAGCCCCTCGCCGACGGCGACCCGCACCTCCCGGGCGACGTCCGCCGCCCCGGCGGCCAGCGCGTCCGCCGCGTCCAGCGAGACCAGCCCGCGGACGGCCTGCAGGCGCACCGCCGTCTCCGCGTCGCGCAGCCCGGCCGCGAACAGCGCGACCGACCCGGTGCGCAGCACCCGCGCGAGTTCCTGGACGCCCGCCCGCACCACCGGGTCGGCGGACCCGGCCGCGGCGGCCAGGCCGTCCCCGAGCGAGGCGTCCAGCACCTCGACCAGCTCCCGCAGGCCCGCGACGGCCGCGCCGCGGACCCGCCCGTCCGGGTCGCCGAGCGCGGCGACCAGCGCCGGGCCGGTGCCCTCCGGCGTGTGCTCGGTGAGCGCGGCGACGGCGGCCAGCCGGACGTCCGGGTCGTGGTCGGCCAGGTACCGCACGACCGCGGCGCCCTCCGCCCGCAGCACCTCCAGCACCCGTCCCTGCTCGCGCTCCTCCTCGCGTTCCCGCGGCTTCGCGCCCCCGACCGCGCCCCCGCCCGCGCTGCCCGCCGCGCCCGCGCCCGCGGCCGTCCCGGTACGGCCGACGACCATCGCCTCGACGGTGCCGAGCAGCTCGACCTCCCCGGCGGGGGGCTCCAGGCCGTCGACCGGGACGAGGTAGGGGGCGACCGGCCGGGTCAGGAACTCCATCGCGCCGTCGGCCCGCTTGCGCAGGTTGAGGTGCCGGAACCAGCGCGCGTCGTCCTGCGCGGGCCGGTCCAGGCGCTGGTGGTAGAGGCCCCAGCGGGATTCCTCCCGGGCGAGCGAGGCGCGCGCCGCCATCTCCGCGCAGTCCCGGATGAAGTCGACCTCGACCGCGCGCATGAGTTCGTGCGGGGTGCGGGCGCCGATCCCGGCGACCTCGCTGCGCATCCGCTCGAAGTGGTCGAGCGCGACGGAGAGCCGGGCGCCGGTCTTCGGCGGGGCGATGTAGTCGTTGACGAAGCGCCGCAGCTTGTACTCGACCTGCTGCTGCGGCGGCCCGTCGGGGTGCTCCAGCGCCCGGTAGACCAGCCGGTGCGCCTCGGCGACCTGGTCCGCGGGCAACTGGGCCCGGACGTCCGGCAGGTGGGCGGCCGCGTGCGTCCCGGCCAGCTCGCCGAAGACGAACGCCCCGATCATGTAGTTGTGCGGCACGCAGGCCAGGTCCCCGGCCGCGTACAGCCCGGGCACCGTGGTCGCGGCGTTCTCGTCGACCCAGACGCCGCTGGCGCTGTGGCCGCCGCACAGGCCGATCTCGGAGATGTGCATCTCGACGTCGTGGGTGCGGTAGTCGTGGCCGCGCCCGGCGTGGAAGGTGCCGCGGCTGGGGCGTTCGGTGGTGTGCAGGATCGACTCCAGCGCCTGCACGGTCTCCTCCGGCAGGTGGGTGGTCCGCAGGTACACCGGGCCGCGCTCGGAGGCGAGTTCGACCGCGAACTCGGCCATCATCTGCCCGGACCAGTAGTCGGAGTCGACGAAGCGCTCGCCGTGCCGGTTGACCTGGTAGCCGCCGAACGGGTTGGCGACGTACGCGCAGGCGGGGCCGTTGTAGTCCTTGATCAGCGGGTTGATCTGGAAGCACTCGATGCCGGAGAGCTCCGCGCCCGCGTGGTACGCCATCGCGTAGCCGTCCCCGGCGTTGGTCGGGTTCTCGTAGGTGCCGTACAGGTAGCCGCTGGCGGGCAGCCCGAGCCGTCCGCACGGCCCGGTGGCCAGCACCACCGCCCCGGCCGAGACCAGCACGAACTCCCCGCTGCGGGTGTCGAACCCGGCCGCGCCGACCGCCCGCCCGCCCTCGGTGAGCACCCGCACCGGCATCACCCGGTTCTCGATGGTGACCCTCTCGCGCATCCGGCGCTCGCGCAGGACGCGGTACAGCACCTTCTTGACGTCCTTGCCCTCGGGCATCGGCAGCACGTACGAGCCGGAGCGGTGCACCTGCCGCACCGCGTACTCGCCGTGCTCGTCCTTCTCGAACTTGACGCCGTAGCGCTCCAGCCGCTGCACCATGGCGAAGCCGCGCCGGGCGGTCTGCCGGACGGTGGCCTGGTTGACGACGCCGTCGTTGGCGCGGGTGATCTCGGCGACGTACGCGTCCGGGTCGGCCCGGCCGGGGACGATCGCGTTGTTGACGCCGTCCATGCCCATCGCGAGCGCCCCGGAGTGGCGCACGTGCGCCTTCTCCAGCAGCAGGACGCGCGCTCCGGCCTCGGCGGCGGCGATCGCGGCCATCGACCCGGCGGTGCCGCCGCCGACGACCAGGACGTCGCACTCCAGGCGGCGCGCCTCGCTGATCTCGGGTGTGCGCATCTGCCGTGCCTCTCAGGTGGGTTGGTCAGGTGTACTGGGTGAGGAGCAGCGCGCGCAGCGCGCTCCGGTCGGCGGCGGGGTCGCGCGGCGCGGGCACCTCGTGCAGGGCGGCCAGGGTGCCGCCGGACAGCACGGCGACCCGGTCGCCGAGCAGCAGCGCCTCGTCCACGTCGTGGGTGACGAAGACGACCGTGCAGCGCTCCTTCTCCCAGACGGCGAGCAGGAGTTGCTGCATCGCGGCGCGGGTCTGCGGGTCGAGCGCGCCGAACGGCTCGTCCATCAGCACGGCCTGCGGCGCACCGGCCAACGCCCGTGCTAGCTGGACGCGTTGGCGCTGTCCGCCGGACAACTCCCTTGGAAGCCGCTCGCCGTGGCCGTCCAGGCCGACCCGGCCCAGCCAGTCGGCGACCGGCGCGCGCCGCTCGGCGCGCTTCAACCCGGCGATGGCCAGCGGCAGTTCGACGTTGCGGCGGACGGTGCGCCAGGGCAGCAGCCCGTCCTCCTGGAAGACCAGCGCCCGGTCGGCGCCGGGCCCGGTCAACGGCCGCCCGTCGGCCAGCAGTTCGCCGCCGGTGGGCCGCAGCAGCCCGGCCAGCGCCCGCAGCAGGGTCGACTTGCCGCAACCGGACGGGCCGAGCACGGTCAGCACCTCGCCCGGAGCGACGTCCAACTCGACGTCCCGCAGCACCGGTCGTCCGGGGTGACCGACGCTCAGACCGCGCGCGGTCAGTCGCAGGCTCATGCCCCCACCCCCGCCGGGACCGGAGCGGGCAGCCAGCGGGTCAGCCGCCGCCCGAGCAGCTCGACCGCCCCGGAGGTGGCCCAGCCGAGCAGACCGATGGTGACCATCCCGACGAACACCCCCGGGTAGTCGAGCACGGTGTACGCCGACCAGGTGCGGTAGCCGACGCCGTACTGGCCGGAGACCATCTCGGCGGAGATCACGCAGATCCAGGAGACGCCCAGCCCGACCGACAGCCCGCCGACCACCCCGGGCAGCGCGCCCGGCAGCACCACGCCGAACAGCACCCGGCCCGTCCCGCCGCCCATCGTGCGCACCGCCTCCTCCCAGCGCGGCGGCACCGCCCGCACCGCGTGCCGGGTGGCCACGGTGACCGGGAAGAACGCGGCGGCGCAGGTGATGAACACGATGCCCTGCTCGTTCTCCGGGAACAGCATGATCGCGACCGGGACGAGCGCGATCGCCGGGATCGGCCGGACCAGCTCCAGCACCGGGCCGATCAGGTCGGCGGCGGTGCGCGAGCGGGCGGTCAGCACCCCGGCGGTGACGCCGAGCACGGCGGCCAGCGCGAAGCCGGTGGAGATCCGCCGCAGGCTGTCGGCCAGGTCCTGCCAGTACACGGCAGTGCCGAGCTGCGCCTTCAGCGCGTCGGCGACCTGCAGCACGGTCGGCAGGTGGTCGAAGCGCACCCAGGCCCGCACCTTCCAGGCGGTGAGCGCCTGCCACAGGCCCAGGAAGCCGAGCAGCGCCACCGCCCGCAGCAGCCTGCGCCGCGCGGTCACGAGGCGTCCAGCGCTTGCTGGTAGGTCAGCGCGGCGGCGGAGGGGTGGGCGGCCAGGTAGGCCCTGGCGCCGTCCTCGGTGGTGAAGGGCTTGAACGCGCCGCCGTCCCGGACCCACCAGTCCTGGTCGGCGAACCAGCGGGTGCCGGTGGCCGCGTCGGGCACGTACGCGGCCCGCAGCTTCCCGGCGCCCGCAGCGGCACCGGCCTTCACGGCCTTGAGCAGGCAGTTCGGGTCGGCGGTCGGACGGGTGGACCGCTCGCCCTCGTACCAGAGCTCCCCGGCCAGCGCCGGGTCGGTGACGGGCCGGTCGCAGACGGCGTCGGTGCCGGTGATCCGGGCGGGTTCGCCGTCGGTGACGCCGGAGTCCTTCAGGTAGGACGGGTCGGTGAAGCGGTCCAGGTCGAGCGCCTTGAGCACGCCGACCGAGGTCAGGAACGGGACGTCCGCGCGCATCGCGTCCAGCAGCCGCGGGTCGAGGGCGGTGGCGAAGGTGGCGATGCCGTTGGGGCCGTTGTACAGGTACACCACCTCGGGCGGCAGGCCGGTGGCCTCGGCGACGGTCTGCGCGGCGGCCAGCGGGTGCTGGTTGAGGTCGCGGGTGGCGGCGTCCTGGGCGCGCAGGAAGGCCCGGACGACGTCGGGGTGCGCGGTGCCGAACTTCTGCCGGACCACCACGCCGTGCAGGGTGGGCCGGCCGAGCGCCGCGCCGTCGTACAGCAGCCGCCCGTCCCCGGCGAACACCACCGCGGCCGGCCAGGCCACGAACTGGGCCAGCGCGTCCACGCTGTGCGCCTTCAACGCGGAGGCGCCGACGGCCGGTTGCTGGTTCTGCTTCTGGATGTCGCCCTCGGCGACCCCGGCCTTGGCGAGGGCCTGCACCAGGGTGCCGTCGGAGGCCGAGCCGACCGAGCTGGAGACCCGCTTGCCCTTCAGGTCGGCCAGCGTGTGCGCGGGCGAGTCCTTCGGCACCACCACGGAGTTGAGCGCGCCGAGCAGGTTGTAGCCGGTCACCGAGACCAGCCGGGTGCCGGGTCCGCCGGCCGCCTGGGCCCGGGAGCCGTTGATCAGCAGCGGGTAGTCGCCCATCGAGCCGATGTCGATCTTGTCGGCGAGCATCTGCGCGGTGATCGGCGCGCCCGCGTCGTAGTCCTGCCAGACCACCTTGTAGTGCCGGCCGTCCTGCCTGCCCAGCTCGGCGAGCTGCTGCTCGAAGTAGCCGCGGGCCCGCAGCAGCGTCCCGGCGGTGACGGTGTTGATGGTCTTCGACTGGTAGCCGACCACCACCTCGACGTTCTTCGAGTCGCCCCCCGAGGAGCACCCGGCCGCCCCGGCGACCAGTGTCGCGGCCGCCGCCACGACGCCCAACTTCCTTGCTGCACCAGACATGTGACGCTTCCTCAACGAATCAGGTAGGGCATGTTGACGGTGACCGCCCCGGTGGGACAGCGGGCGGCGCACGGGCCGCAGTACCAGCACTCGTCCACGTGCATGTACGCGGTGCCGCTCTGTTCGTCGATCGCCAGCGAGTCCAGCGGGCACATGTCGACGCACAGGGTGCAGCCGGCGATGCACAGCGAGGCGTCGATGGTCACGGGCACGTCGGTGCGGTGCTCGGCGAGCGCCATCGGTCCAACTCCAAGGTGAGGAAGGTCAGTTCGGGGGTCGAGAGGTCAGGGCAGGTCGCGCAGCAGCCGTCCGCGCATGGCCAGCCGGTCGCCGCGGAAGCGCACGTACTCCAGGTCCACCGGCCGTCCGTCGGCCAGCGTGGTGAGCCGCTCCAGCATCAACAGGGCCGCTCCGCGCGGGACTTCGAGCACCGCGGCGGAGTGCGCGTCGGCGTTGACGGCCTCCAGGGTGATGTCGGCGGCGCCCAGCGGCTGTCCGGCGGCCTCCTCGATCAGCCGGAACACGTCCCGGTGGGCGAGGTCGGCGGGCTCCAGCAGCGCGCCGATGTCCGGCGCCAGGTAGGTCAGGTCCAGCGACAGCGGCAGCCCGTTCAGACGGCGCAGCCGCTCCACGTACACCACGTCCGCCCCGTCCGGCAGGCCGAACCGGCGGGCCACCGCCCCCGGCGCCCGGACCGGGCCGAACGAGCGGACCTCGTTGACCACGTCGCCGTGCTCGTGCAGGGTCTCGGCCAGGCCCTCCAGCCGGTTCAGCCCGTGCGGCACCTTCTCGGCCGCCACCAGCGTCCCCGACCCGGGCACCCGCCGCACCAGGCCCTCCCCGCGCAGCAGGTCCAGCGCCTGCCGCACGGTGTTCCGGGAGGCCCCGAACTCCTGCGCCAGCGCGTCCTCGTGCGGCAGCGGCCCGGTCCCGAACGCCTCGCTCAGCACCTGCTGCCGCAGCACGTCCGCGACCTGCCGGGCCCGGTCGGCCCGCGGTCGCCTGGCCGTGGCACTGCTCCGGCTGCGAACGGTGTTCTCGCTGGTCATCGGGTCTGCTCCGGCCCTCGGCTGCGCTGTCGGCGGCAACCCTAGGGCCGGGGTGCCCCGGTTTTCGTTGCCGCACCATTACGCCACCTGACGGGCCGTCGGAACCGCCGCCCACCTGCGCGGACGCCCTTCCCGCCGGATGAACCGCCACCCGCCGCGCCGATGCGCCATGCTGGGAGGGAGCAGCCACCGCGAGCGGAACGGGGAGCACGATGATCGGCACACTGCAGTGCGTGGTGCTGGACTGCCACTACCCGGCGGGCCTGGCCCAGTTCTACGCCGCCCTGCTCGGCGGCGAGGTGGACCGCCCCGACCCGCGCTGGACGCTGCACGACAGCTGGTCCACCGTCCACCTGCCCGACGGCCGGGTGCTCGCCTTCCAGCGGGTCGAGGACTACCGCCCGCCGATCTGGCCCGACCCGGCCCACCCGCAGCAGTTCCACCTGGACGTGGACGTCCCCGACCTGGCCGCCGCCGAGGCCGCGGCGGTCGCCCTCGGCGCCGAGATCAAGGCGCGCCACGAGCGCTGGACGGTGCTCGTCGACCCGGCCGGCCACCCGTTCTGCCTGGTCCCGCACCGGCAGGGCTGAGGTTCAAGGGCTGGGGTTCACGCCAGCGACAGCGCGTCCCCGACCCGCAGCAGGCCCGGCCGGGCCACCGTCGCCAGCGCCGCCAGCTCGCCGTCCCGCTCGTGCACGACGGTCTTCAGGATCTCCGGCGCGTGCGGCAGCCCGGGCTGCGCCGTCCCCACCATCGCGCACCGCGCGCTGGCCCGGACGAACGCCAGCCGCACCCCGCCCCTGACCCGGCCCTCCCGGCCGCGCCAGGCGTCCTCGGTGAACGGCGGCGTGCCCGGCGGGGTGCGCAGCAGCACGTTCGGCCGGAACCGGCGTTCGTCCACCACCGCCGAGGGCACCGCCCGCGCCACCCAGTCCAGCGTCGCCGTGGTCAGCACGCTGACCGGCAGCTCGTCGAAGTGCGAGACCGCGTCCTCCCGGGCCAGGGCGACGTCCGCCTGCTCCAGGTAGGCGCGCAGGAAGGAGTCCGGGTCCGGCACCGGCATGCCCAGCGGGTCGAACAGGTCGGGGCCGTCGATCCGGGTGCCCAGCCGGGCGCTCAGCCGCAGCAGGCCGTCCATCCGGCGGAAGCGCCGGGTGCTCTTCCCCGACCCCAGCTTCCCGGCCCCGTCGCGCACCGCGTACAGGCGGTCGCCGGCCAGGCCGCGCTCCTCGACCTCGACGGAGTCGAGCAGCTCGCCGCCCGTGGACTTCACGGGGTAGCGCCACAAGCGCTCGACCACACCGACGATCTCAGGCATGGCGGGAGCCTAGCGGTGCGCTCCCGGGATGGTCTAGACCAAGTTGCGGGCGCCGGTCCCGGGTTCAGCCGATCCGCGCCACCGCCCGCACCGGCGCCCCGTCCGCCGCCGTCAACCGCAGCGGGAACAGCGACACCTCCACCGGCACCCCCGCCGCCTGCGCCGCCAGCAGCGCCGACAGGTCCGTCAGGTTCTCCGCGATCACCCCGCCGCCCTCCGGCCCCAGCAGCACCCGGTGCGCGGCCAGCGTCGCCTGTTCCGGCTCGGGATCGTGCTCGTCCGCCAACTCGGCCAGCAGGCTGGCCACTTCGGGGTCGGACGGCCCCGGGTCCGGGGTCGGGTCCACCGAGAGCGCGTCGATGCCCACCGTCCGGACCCCGGCCGCGACGACGGCCTCCGCCGCCTCCTCGGTCAGGTACGGGTGCGCGAAGTACCGGTCCGTCCCCCAGTACCGCGGCCACCCCGTCGCCAGCAGCAGCACCGTCCCGGGCCCGGAGGCCGCCAGCGCGTCCGCGAGGTGCGCCGCCGTGATCTCCCCGCGGGCCGACAGCCCCCGCAGGTCCACCACCACCGCGGGCCCGGTGAACAGCTCCAGCGGCAGTCCGTCCAGCGTCGGCCACCGCACGTCCAGGTGGTAGGGCGCGTCCACGTGCGTCCCGGTCTGCGACCCCAGGTGCACCGCCAGCACGTTCACCCCCTCGCCCTCCACCGTCAGCGCCGCCCGCAACTCCACGCCCGGATCCCCCGGATACACCGGCATCCCGGACACCACCGGATGCGTCAGGTCCACCAACTCCGCTGCCATACCCCCATTGTGACCCCGCCGGAGACCCCCGCCAGAGGGCCCCGTCGGAGGGCCCCGCCAGTGGCCCCGTCAGGGGCCCGGGGAACGGCGGGTCCGAGCTGCTGCCGGTCGGATCCCACCGGAGGTCCGTGCTGCTTCGGGTCGTAGTAACAGAACCCGAAGTCACAATGAACCCATGAGTCCCACCCGCGAGCCCTGGGTCGTCGGCGTCTCCGGCGCCAGCGGCACCCCCTACGCCGCCTCCGTGATCCGCGCGCTGCTGGACGCCGGGGAGCCCGTCGACCTGATCGTCAGCCGGGCGGCGCGGCTGACCATCCTGGACGAGACCGGCATCTCCTTCCGCGACGCGCACTGGCGCACCGACCTGGCCGCCTGGCTCGGCACCGACGAGGCCACGCTGCACGACGTCCGGCACTGGTCCGCGGGCGACTTCGCCGCGGGCCCGTCCTCCGGCTCGTACCCCGCCAAGGGCATGCTGGTCGTCCCGGCGACCACCGGCGCCGCGGCCGGCATCGCGCTGGGCCTGTCCAAGGACCTGCTGCAGCGCGCCGCCTCGGTGACCCTCAAGGAGCGCCGCCCGCTGGTCCTGTGCCTGCGCGAGACCCCGCTGACCGGCACCACGCTGCGCCACCTGGTGGCCCTCGACGAGCAGGGTGCGGTGGTCCTCCCGGCGTCCCCGGGCTTCTACGCGGGGGGATCGACCGCCCGCGAGCTGGTCGACTTCGTGGCGGGCCGGGTGCTCGACGCCGTCGGCGTCCCGCACGGGCTGTACCGCCGCTGGTCGGGCACCCTCGGCGGGGCCGCGAGCACCCCGGCGGGAAGTCCGGAAACCGCCCCGCGCCGGGGCGAGTGAGCGGGGACGCTACGGGAGAGTATGTTCTCTGGGATACCCGGGTTGATCGGCGTACGACGCCTTGGAATCCGGATAATGATCTGTGGTTCCGGTGAGGTTCGGAAGGACGCGGCAGGCAATGGACTCTGTGGACAGACAGCTCATCCAGGCACTCCGGGAGAACGGCCGCGCCTCGTACGCCGAGCTGGGCCGCCTGGTGGGCCTGTCCGGGCCGAGCGTGACGGACCGGATCAACCGCCTGGAGCAGGCGGGCGTGATCACCGGCTACCGGGCGACGGTCAACCCCGCGACGCTCGGCTACGGCGTGACGGCGCTGATCGGCCTGCAGCTCACCGACGCGGCCGACCACGACGACGTCTCGCACCGGCTGAAGGACCTCCCGGAGGTGGAGGACTGCTGGTTCATCGCGGGCGACGACTCGTACATGCTGAAGGTCCGGGTGCCGGACGTGGAGGGCCTGGAGTCGGTGGTCAAGCGGCTGTCCGGCACCAAGGGGGTGGCCCGCACCCGCACCACGGTGGTGCTGTCCACCAAGTGGGAGAACCGGGTCAGCGAACTCCCGCTCCACCCCGCCGAGTAGCCCCCGCGCCCCGCCCCACCGGAGGAAGCCCCGTCATGTCCCTGGTCGACCTGGAAGACCTGCGCGCCGCCCAGCGCCGGATCGCCGGCACGGCGGTGCGCACCCCGCTGCTGCCCTGCCCGTGGGCGGACGGGGCGGCCGGGGGCGGGCGGCGGCTCTGGCTGAAGCCGGAGAACCTGCAGCCGACCGGGGCGTTCAAGATCCGCGGGGCGATGAACCGGCTGGCGGCGCTCACCGACGAGGAGCGGGCCAGGGGAGTGGTGGCCCAGTCCAGCGGCAACCACGCCCAGGCGGTGGCGTACGCGGCGCAGCGGCTCGGCGTCAAGGCGGTGATCGTGATGCCCGACACCTCGCCCGCCGTGAAGATCGAGAACACCCGCTCGTTCGGCGCCGAGGTGGTGATCGTGACCGCCGAGGAGCGCGACACCGTCCCGGCCGAGCTGGCCGCCGCGCACGGCTACGTCTGGGTGCCGCCCTACGACGACCCGTACATCGTGGCGGGCCAGGGCACCGTCGGCCTGGAGATCGCCGAGGACGCCCCGGACGAGCTGGACACCGTGCTGGTGCCGGTCTCCGGCGGCGGCCTGATCTCCGGGACGGCCGCGGCGCTCAAGCTGGCCTGCCCGGGCGTCCGGGTGGTCGGCGTGGAGCCGGAGCTCGCGGCGGACGCGCAGCAGAGCCTGCGCTCGGGCGTGCGCACCGCCTGGCCGGTCGCCGACACCTACCGGACGATCGCGGACGGCCTGCGCACCCCGTCGGTCGGCGTGCTGCCGTTCGAGCACATCACCGCCTACGTGGACGACATCGTCACCGTCTCCGAGGACGAGATCCGCGCCACCGTCGCCCTGCTGGCCCGCCGCGGCCGCCTGGTCGCCGAGCCCTCCGGCGCGGTCGCCCCGGCCGCCTACTTCCACCGGGCCGGGGAGCTCGGCGGGAGGGTGTTCGCGGCGGTCGTCAGCGGCGGCAACCTCGACCCCGCCCTGCTGGCCGGTCTGCTGGCCGCCTAGGCGTAGTCTCGGTCCCGGCAACGAATCGAAGTCGCAAGGAGGCGGAGCGCCGCATGGACGCAGGGCTCAAGCGCGAGCTGGAGGCGAAGGTCTACGCCGGTGAGCGGCTGACCCGCGAGGACGGGATCGCGCTCTACGCGAGCGACGACCTGGCCTGGCTGGGCGGCCTGGCGCACCACGTGCGGACGCGGAAGAACGGCGACGTCGTCCACTTCAACGTCAACCGCCACCTGAACATGACCAACGTCTGCAGCGCCTCCTGCGCGTACTGCTCGTTCCAGCGCAAGCCGGGCGAGAAGGACGCGTACACGATGCGGATCGAGGAGGCCGTCCGGCTCGCCAAGGCGATGGAGTCGGAGTCGCTGACCGAGCTGCACATCGTCAACGGCCTGCACCCGACCCTGCCGTGGCGCTACTACCCGCGCTCGCTGCGGGAGCTGAAGGCCGCGCTGCCGAACGTCTCGCTGAAGGCCTTCACCGCCACCGAGATCCACTGGTTCGAGCGGATCAGCGGCCTGAGCGCGAGCGAGATCCTGGACGAGCTGATCGACGCGGGCCTGGAGTCGCTGACCGGCGGCGGCGCGGAGATCTTCGACTGGGAGGTCCGCCAGCACATCGTCGACCACGACACCCACTGGGAGGACTGGTCGCGGATCCACCGCCTGGCGCACGAGAAGGGCCTCAAGACCCCGGCCACCATGCTGTACGGCCACATCGAGGAGCCCCGCCACCGGGTCGACCACGTGCTGCGGCTGCGCGAGCTGCAGGACGAGACCGGCGGCTTCCAGGTCTTCATCCCGCTGCGCTACCAGCACGACTTCCACGACTCCAAGGACGGCAAGGTCCGCAACCGCCTGATGGAGCGCACCGAGATGGCCACCGGCGCCGAGGCGCTGAAGACCTTCGCGGTGTCCCGCCTGCTGTTCGACAACGTCCCCCACGTCAAGGTGTTCTGGGTGATGCACGGCGTCACCACCGCCCAACTGGCGCTCAGCCACGGCGCGGACGACATGGACGGCTCGGTGGTCGAGTACAAGATCACCCACGACGCGGACAACTTCGGCACCCCCAACAAGCTGGGCCGCGACGACCTGCTCGGCCTGATCCGGGACGCCGGCTTCCGCCCGGTCGAGCGCAACACCCGCTACGAGGTCATCCGCGAGTACGACGGTCCGGACCTCGCCCGCCGGGAGACCCCGCAGGCGATGCGCCTCTGAGCGTCCGCCACTTCGCGACCCGCGCCCGGTGACCGGTTTCGGCCACCGGGCGCGGCCCGTTGTCCGGGGGCGCGCGGGATGAAGGCGCACCACCGGGGCAAGCGGGAGCGCGGAGAAACGTTTCCCGAGCGCGTATGCTCACAGGCTCATCACACGGCCCGGGTTCCGTCGCGTCCCCGAGGTCTGGGAGGATCGTTCGCATGTCCGGTTCCCATCGCGCCGCCCCGCACCGCCGTCCGGCTCCCGCGCCGGTCGACCGGAGCGAGGCCGAGCAGTTGCAGGGCCGAGCCGCCACCCGCCGCAGCCGCCGCAAGGCGAAGCCGCGCCGCGCCCGCAAGCTGACCGTCGGCACCGCCACCCTGCTGGCGCTCGCGGCCGGCTGGTTCACCGTCGGCCCGGGCCGGGACTTCCAGGCGAGCACCGCCAGCGCGGCCCCCGACCACGAGCCCGAGGTCGTCCCGATGCAGGCCGCCGACGCCGGGCAGCACACCGAGGCCCCCGCCGCGGACCGCTCCGACCGGGAGCGGATCACCAGCATCCCGGGCATCGGCGCCGACTGGATGGCGAAGGTCCCCGCGGAGACCGGTCAACTGCTGGTCGCCAGCGGCCAGGGCAAGGACTCCTCGGACAACACCGTCACGCTGTGGACCCGCGGCGCCGACGGCAGCTGGCAGGCCGGCCAGGCCTGGCCCGCCCACAACGCCTTCAAGGGCTGGACCACCGACCACCGCTCCGGCGACCTGCGCAGCCCGATCGGCCTGTACTCGCTCACCGACGCGGGCGGCCGCAAGGCCGACCCCGGCTCCAAGCTGCCGTACGACGAGAACAAGAACTTCGTGATGTCCGGGCGCGGCTTCAACAACGAACCGCTGGCCGGGTCCTTCGACTACGTGATCGCGATCAACTACAACCGGGTCGAGGGCACCTCCCCGCTCGACACCACCTACCCGCAGGGCGCGGCCAAGGGCGGCGGCATCTGGCTGCACCTCGACCACGGCGGCCCCACCCACGGCTGCATCTCGCTGACCGAGGACCACATGGTCGAGCTGATCAAGACCCTGGACCCGGCGCTGCACCCGATGATCATGATGGGCGACGCCCAGTCGCTGGCCTCCTGATCAGGCCCCGGTTGTGAGGGACCTACAGCATCCGGCACCCGATCCTGTGTCGGGCCGTCACCTCCTGACTCACCGGTAACCCGGTTGAGTGGGCGGTATGACCGCCTCCCGCATCGTGGCGCTGGGCCACCACCAGCCGCCGAAGGTCCTGACCAACGACGACCTCTCGGCGTTGGTCGACACCGACGACGAGTGGATCCGCTCCCGGGTCGGCATCCGCACCCGCCACATCGCGGAGGACGAGACCCTGGTCGACCTCGCGGTGGGCGCCGCCGAGAAGGCCCTCGCCCGCGCGGGCGTGACGCCCGACCAGGTCGACCTGGTCGCCGTCGCGACCTGCACCGCCGTCGAGCGCAGCCCCAGCACCGCCGCCGCCGTCGCCGCCCGCCTGGGCATCCCCGCCCCCGCCGCGTACGAGCTGAACACCGCCTGCTCGGGCTTCTCGTACGCGCTGGCCACCGCCGACCACGCGATCCGGGCCGGGGCCGCGACCCGGGCGCTGGTGATCGGCGTGGAGCGGATGTCCGACCTCATCGACTGGACCGACCGCACCACCTGCGTGATCTTCGGCGACGGCGCGGGCGCCGCCGTCCTGGAGGCGGTCCCCGACGAGCGGGCCGGGATCGGACCGGTGGTGTGGGGCTCCGAGCCGGAGAAGGGCGAGGCGGTCGCGATCAGCGGCTGGAAGCCGGTGATCAGCCAGCAGGGCCAGACCGTGTTCCGCTGGGCCACCACCCAGGTCGCCCCGCTGGCCCGCAAGGCCTGCGAGAAGGCCGGGATCGACCCGTCCGAGCTGCGCGGCTTCGTCGCCCACCAGGCCAACCTGCGGATCATCGACGCCATCGCGGGCAAGCTCGGCCTGGCCGAGGACGCGGTGGTCGCCCGCGACGTGGTCGACTCCGGCAACACCTCCGCCGCCTCCATCCCGCTCGCCCTGTCCAAGCTGGTCGAGCGCGGCGAGCTGCACAGCGGCGACCCGGTGCTGCTGTTCGGCTTCGGCGGCGGCCTGGCCTACGCCGGACAGGTCGTGCACTGCCCCTGAGCGGCGTTGCGGCACCCGGACGGCGTTCCGGCAGCACGAAGGGGCGGCCGGGAGGATAGGACCTCCCGGCCGCCCCTTGCGTCCGTTGAAGGACGGCGCTCCGCGGTACGTCGGCGAACCTCCCCCGAGGCACGGCCGCATCCGACACACCCGGACAGGAACCGGGGCCGAGCGCCGATGGGCTGCTGTCTTACTTCGGCGGCTTCTTTCCGGTGACTCCCAGGTACACCTGGAGCGCCAGGTTGGGCTTGAGGTCCTTGACCTTCACGCCCCACGAGGTGAACGCCTTGCCGTGCTCGGCCGCGGCGGCGAGCAACGAGACCAGGGCACCGGCGACCGCCGGCGCTTCGACCGTCTTGTCGGTCTTGCCCTGGTTGTTGCGGACCGCTTCGGTGAGCGGGGCCGCCACCGAGTTGAGGACCTTCATGCGGATCTTGAAGAACCGCTTGTCCCCTTCGGCGGCGCCGAGTGTGACCACTCGGAGAATGGCGTCATTCTTGCGCCAGAAGGCGAGGAATCCGTCCACCAGTTCTTCGGAAGTGGTGAAGCCGGTCTTTCCCGCCCAGGACTTTCCATCGACGAGCTCTTTGAGCCCGCCGCTGTCCTCGGCCATTTCCTCGGCGATCTCAAGGACTGCGCCCTCGACATCCGGGAAGTACTGGTAGAAGGTCGCGGGGGAGGTTCCCGCCATACGGGCGACGTCGATGACCTTGACGTCCCGGTACGGCGACGTGCTGAGCATCTCGCGGAGGCAGTCGAGCAGCTTCTGCCGCGTCTCCTGTCCGCGCCGCCCGGCGACGCGACCGTCGACGGTGCGAACTTGTCCTGTCATGTCGTCAGCTTACAGCGGCACGATCTTGGCGCTAATCGGTAGTGCGACTATTAGTCCGGGCGAGGGGGGAAACCGTGCCATTTCCGCTTGAGTTGTTGCCCCCCCGTGTGCTGATGACCCCACAGCGTGACGACAAGTCAGCTGAGGGGGGCCGGAGCCCCGCCGCGGGCCGGGGGGAGGGGCCGCGCGGAGGGTGCCGGAGGGGGCGGCTCCGGTACCCGGGAGCGTGTCACGGGCGGGGGAGATTGGCTCCCGGGCGGCGGGCATTGGAGAATCGGGGGGCGCCACCGCCGGGGGGCGCTGGCGGAAGGGGAGGTGGCTGCGGAGTGGACCAGCTGACGGCGCACGATCCGAGGCGGATCGGGCCCTTCGAAGTGCTGGCCCGGCTCGGCGCGGGCGGCATGGGCCTGGTGTACCTGGCCCGGTCGGCCTCGGGACGCCGGGTGGCCATCAAGACCGTCCGCAGCGAGCTGGCCGAGGACAACCTGTTCCGGGTCCGCTTCGCCCGCGAGATCGCCGCGGCCAAGACGGTCGGCGGCTTCTACACCGCCGCCGTGGTCGACGCCGACGCCGACGCGGCCGTCCCGTGGCTGGCCACCGCCTACGTGCCCGCGCCCTCGCTGGAGGACCTGGTCAACGACTGCGGCCCGCTGCCCGCCGACGCGGTGCGCTGGCTCACCGCGGGCATCGCCGAGGCGCTGCAGTCCATCCACGCGGCCGGGCTGGTGCACCGCGACCTCAAGCCGTCCAACGTGCTGGTGGTCGAGGACGGCCCGCGGGTGATCGACTTCGGCATCGCCGCCGGGGTCTCCAGCACCCGGCTCACCATGACCAACGTCGCGGTCGGCACGCCCGCCTACATGTCGCCCGAGCAGGCCCGCGACAGCCGCAGCGTCACCGGCGCCAGCGACGTGTTCTCGCTCGGCTCGCTGGTGGTGTTCTGCGCCACCGGGCACCCGCCGTACCGCGGCTCCAACCCGGTCGAGACGGTGTTCCAGCTGCTGCGCGACCAGCCCGACCTGTCCGGGCTGCCGGCCGAGCTGGTCGACCTGGTCCGGGCCTGCATGCGGCCCACCCCCGAGCACCGGCCCACGCCCGCCCAGATCCAGGCCGAGCTGGCCCCGCACCTGTTCTCCCGGGCGGACGCCTCCGGCGAGGCGGGGGACTGGCTGCCGCCCGCCGCGCTCGACCTGATCGAGGCCAAGCGCAGCAGCAGACGCCCCGTCACCGCCCAGCAGCAGCCCCCGGCCCGCCCGCAGCAGCAGGTGGCGCTGCCCGCCCAACCGGTCGGCCCGCCGCCGGGGCCGCCCGCCCTGGCCCCCGCCCCGGCCGGGCCGGTCTCCGAGTCCGAGGTGGCCACCGAGCGGGTGCGCCCGTCCCTGCGTCCGGCGGTCGGCGGCCCCGGTGAGGCCGAGATCCGGCTGCCCGGCGCGCACGTGCCGATAGGGCCCGGTCCGCGGGCGGAACCGGCCGCGCCCGCCTCCGCCCCGGCCGGCACCGACTGGGTCCGCCGCAGCTCCGCGCCGTCCGCGGCCCCGCCGCTGCCCCCGGCGCGCTGGCGGCCCTGGCGGTTCCGGATGTCCAACGACGTGTGGGGCACCCCGGTGGTCGCCGACGGCACGCTGTTCGCCTCCAGCTTCGAGGTGCACGCGCTGGACATCGGCTCCGGCGAGCGCCGCTGGAAGACCCGGGACGTGGCCTGGGCGCTGGCCGTGGACGGCGGCCGGGTGCACGCCGCCGACGGCCCGCACCTGTACACGGTGGACGCCGCCGACGGCACCGAGCGCTGGCGGCACTCGCTGGACGGCTGGGTCTACTCGCTGGACGCCGCCGACGGCGTGCTGTGCTGCGGCGTCCGCGGCGGCGGCGTGCAGTTGCGCGCCGCGGCCACCGGCGCCGAGCTGTGGCGGGCCGACGACGCCCAGCAGGAGTACGAGAACCCGCAGTCCGGCCCGGCGCTGATCGCCGGCGCGGCCTACTACCAGGGCGGCGGCCGCCTGCACTGCGTGGACCCGCTGGGCGCCGGGGTGCGCTGGACGGTCCCCCTGGGCGGCGAGGTGCCGTCCCGCCCGGTCGAGCGCGGCGGGGTGCTGTACGTGACCTCCGGCCAGCGGGTGCACGCGCTGGACGCCGCCACCGGCGCCGAGCGCTGGCGCTTCGACGCGCCCGTGGTGCTGTTCACCCCGCCCGCGGTGGACGCCCGCGCGGTGTACGTCGCCGACTACCTCGGCACCCTGTACGCCCTGGACGCCGCCACCGGCCACGGCCGGTGGCGGGCCGCCACCGCCGCCCGGCAGAGCGCCGAACCGGCGGTGGTCGCCGACGGAACGGTCCTGCTGGGCTCCGGCGACACCCTGTTCGCCTTCGAGGCGGCCGACGGCCGCGAACGCTGGCGCTACCCCACCCGGGGCGACCTGGTGGGCTCCCCGGCGGTCTCCGAGGGCCTGGTGCACCTGGGCAGCCGCGACCACTCCCTGCACACCCTGGAGCTGGCCAGCGGCCGACTGCGCTGGGAGCTGGGCACCAAGGGCGAGCTGACCGGCTCCCCGGTGGCGGTCGGCGGCCGGGTCTTCGTCGGCTCCAAGGACCGCTGCGTGTACGCGCTGGACTCCTTCTACGGCACGGCCGTCCCGCAGTAGCCGCCGCGCGGGACGCGGGAGCGGGACGGCCCCGGGGCGCGGGGCCGGGCGGCCTACGGGTGGCGGTGCCGCCAGCCCGCCCAGGCCGAGGTGATCATCGAGCGGAGGTCGTGCTCCGCGCTCCAGCCGAGCTCGCGGCGGATCAGCTCGGCGGAGGCCACCACCCGGGCCGGGTCGCCGGGGCGGCGGGCGGTCACCTCGGGGGCGGTCCGGAGGCCGGTGACCTCGGCGATCTCGGCGATCATCTCGCGCACCGAGGCGCCGCGCCCGGTGCCGATGTTGAGGGTCAGTCGGACCTGCTCGCCGGGCCCGGCCGCCTCCAGGCGGCGGACGGCGGCGACGTGCGCGGCGGCGACGTCCGAGACGTGGATGTAGTCGCGGACGCAGGTGCCGTCCGGGGTCGGGTAGTCGTCGCCGAAGACCAGCGGCGGCAGCCCGGCGGTCAGCCGCCGGAACACCAGCGGCACCAGGTTGGCCGCGCCCGGGTCGGACAGCTCGGGGGCGGCGGCGCCCGCCACGTTGAAGTACCGCAGGGCGACCGCGGAGAGGCCGTGCGCGGCGGCGCAGGCGTTCAGCAGCCACTCGTCGGCCAGCTTGGTCTCGCCGTACGGGTTGATCGGCAGGCAGGGCGTGGACTCGTCGACCAGGTCGACGTCCGGCATGCCGTAGACGGCGGCGGAGGAGGAGAGCACCACCCGGCGCACGCCCGCGTCGACCGCGGCGGCCAGCACGGTGCGCAGGCCCTCCACGTTCTCGTGGTAGTAGAACAGCGGCCGCTCGACCGACTCGCCGACCTGCTTGCGGGCGGCCAGGTGCAGCACGCCGGTGACGCCGTGCTCGGCGAGGGCGCGGTCCAGCAGCGGGCGGTCCAGCGTGGAGCCGGTGACCAGCGGGACGCCGGGCGGCAGGTGGGCGGCCGTCCCGCTGCTCAGGTCGTCCAGGACGACGGTGGGGACGCCGGCCGCGGCCAGCTCCCGGACGACGTGGCCGCCGATGTAGCCGGCCCCGCCCGTGATCAACCAGGTCATGGCCCGATCCTAGAGGGCGCCTTTCGGCGGGCCCCCCGGGTGTGTTGCCCGAGCATTCGGACAAAACGGTGGAATGCTGACAAAGCTCAGTCCAGCGACCGGAGGTGGCCGCCGTGCGCCCGAAGAAGGAACCGACCCGTCCGATCCCGGCCGGCCCCCGTCCCACCGGGCCCAAGCTCTGGGCGGGGCCCGCGGCGCTGCTCGCCGCGGCGGCGCTGCTGGTCAGCGGCTGCTCCAGTTCCGGCTCCGGGTCCAGCTCCACCGCGGCGGCCAGCAGCTCCTCCTCCGCCCCCGCCCCGGCCGGCGACAACCAGCTGGAGCAGGACTACCAGCAGGTGATCGCCCAGGTGCTGCCCTCGGTGGTGCAGATCACCGCGGGGGACGGCCTCGGCTCCGGGATCGTCTTCGACGACAAGGGCGACATCGTCACCAACGCGCACGTGGTCGGCAGCGCCACCACCTTCACCGTGACGCTGGCGAACAGCACCAAGCCGCTGGACGCCACCCTGGTCGGCAGCTACCCGGAGTCCGACCTCGCGGTGATCAGGCTGAGCAGCGTGCCCGGCGGCCTCAAGCCCGCCACCTTCGCGGACAGCTCCAAGGTCGCGGTCGGGCAGATCACGCTGGCGATGGGCAGCCCGCTCGGCCTGTCCAGCAGCGTCACCCAGGGCATCGTCTCGGCGGTCGGGCGGACGGTCAGCGAGCCGCAGTCGGCCGGATCGCCCGGCGCCACCATCGGCAACATGGTGCAGACCTCGGCCGCGATCAACCCCGGCAACAGCGGCGGCGCGCTGGTCAACCTCTCCAGCCAGGTGATCGGGATCAACACGCTGACCGCCGTCGACCCCGAGCTGAACGGCTCGGCCGCGCCCGGCATCGGCTTCGCGATCCCCGCGGCCACCGTGACCAGCATCGCCAACCAGCTGATCAAGGACGGCAAGGTCACCAACTCCGGCCGGGCCGGGCTCGGGGTGACCGTCCGCCCGTACTTCGACTCGAACTTCCAGCCGGCCGGCGCGGCGGTGGTCTCGGTGGTCGGGGGCGGTCCGGCCGCCTCCGCCGGGCTGCAGGCCGGCGACGTGATCACCAAGGTCAACGACACCGCGATCACCAGCCCCTCGGCGCTGACCACCGCGCTGGCCGCGCTCAGCCCCGGCGACAAGGTCACCGTCGGCTACCAGCGGGACGGGCAGGCCAAGACCGCGGAGGTCACCCTCGGGACGCTGTAGCGCCCCACCGGCCCGGGCCCGGAGTGCCGTACCGCGCAAGGGAGGCGGCACTCCGGGCCCGTCCACGTCCGTGGGCGGGCCCGGGGCGGGGCCGGTCAGCTCTTGTGGCCGACCCGGTCAGCTCTTGTGGCCGGCCCGGGTGTGCCAGGGCAGCTCGACCGTCACCGAGGTCGGGCCGTGCTCCGGGCTGTCGACCACGAACACGCCGTCCACCGCCTCGGCCCGCTCGGCCAGGCCGGCCAGCCCGCCGCCCGGGTGCACCCGGGCCCCGCCGCGGCCGTCGTCCCGCACCGTCAGCATCAGTCGGCTGTCCTGGCGCCAGACGTCCACCGAGGCGGTGCGGGCGCCGGAGTGCTTGGAGGCGTTGGTCAGCAGTTCGCTGACGGTGAAGTAGGCGATGCCCTCGACCGCGGAGTCCGGCCGCTCGCCACCCAGCTCGACGTGCACCCGGACGCCGCCGGGCAGCGTGCAGCGGGCCGCGACCGAGGAGAGCGCCGCGTCCAGCCCGCGGTCGGTGAGCACCGCGGGGTGGATGCCGCGGGCCAGGTCGCGCAGCTCCTGCAGGGCGAGCTTGACCTCGCCGTGCGCCGCGTCGACCATCTTCTGCGCGGCCACCGGGTCCTCCGTCAGCTTCTCCTTGGCCAGGCCCAGGTCCATCGCCAGGGCCACCAGCCGGGCCTGCGCGCCGTCGTGCAGGTCGCGCTCGATGCGGCGCAGGTCGGCCGCGGCGGTGTCGACCACCACGCCCCGGTCGTCCTCCAGCTCGCGGACCCGCTCGGCCAGCGCGCCCGGCCACAGCAGCGACTCCACCAGCAGCCGGGAGACCCAGCTGATCACCCGCATCGCCCAGGGCAGCACCGGCCAGCCGACCACCAGCAGCGCCAGCGTCAGCACGAAGCTGAGGATGCCCCAGACCAACAGCGCCACGCAGTACAGCGCGGAGCGCCAGTTCAGCCCGTCGCCCAGCGCGGCCACCACCCGGCCCGCCAGCCCGGCCCGGACCGGGCGCAGCGGCTCCGGCTCGGTGACCCTGCTGCCCAGCTCGGCCCGGGCCCGGGCCCGGGCCACCCGGCCGAACCAGCGGCAGCAGCCCAGCCCGAAGGCCAGCAGCGGCAGGCCGACCAGCGTCACCGCCAGGCCGAGTCCCGTCGTCAGCAGCACGGCCGTCACGACGAACCCGGCCACCCCGATCGGGAGGTTCAGCAGCGCGTTGCTCACCTGCCGCCACAGCTGTGTCCCGTACAACGACGGGCGCTTCGCCTCGTGCTCCATGGTCGGCGCCCTCTCCTGGTGGTCTCGCCGTGCTCTGTCGATCACCAGCATCCCGGTCGGCGACCGCCCCTCGCCATGGTGCTGCACTCCCTCTTCTTCCGGGGGTTATCCCCACCCCCGGCGGTGTGCTCCGGGCCCGGACCGTCCGCAAGCGGAATTCCCGCGGTGTCCGGCGGGGGTCCACCGGCCGTCTTGCAGGACGGGCAGGTGGAGGAGTAAACGAGCGGTGCACATAGACTCCCGCGATAGCGATGGTTATGGACGGGCAAAGAAGAAGGGCGTGACCCATGGAGTGGCAGCCGCTCGCTGCCGACCCCGCCGCCGGCAGCGGCTACTTCGACGCCTACGCGGCGGTCGGACTGCTGGCGGTCATCGGTGTCCTCTTCGTCGTGGTGTCGTTCACCGCGAACCGCCTGCTGCGACCGGTGGTCGACACCCCCGAGAAGCTGCTCGCCTACGAGTGCGGGGTCGACCCGGTCGGTGAGGGCTGGGCGCACACCCAGATCCGGTACTACGTCTACGCCTTCCTGTACGTGATCTTCGCGGTCGACGCGATCTACCTGTTCCCGTGGGCCACGGTGTTCGCCGCGGCCGGTTTCGGGGCGGCCACGCTGGTGGAGATGTTCGTCTTCATCGGCTTCCTCGCGGTCGGACTGCTCTACGCCTGGAAGAAGGGCGTCCTGGAATGGACGTGACGCACTCGCACGGGACGCCCGGCAACGGCCCCGTCCCGCTCGGCATCCCCGACCCGGCCCGCCCCGGCGCCGCCGTCGAGCGGCGCCGCCTCGGCCCGCTGGCCCGGCTGGCGCCGGACCCGGTCAAGGTGGTGCTCAACTGGGGCCGCCGCTACAGCCTCTGGTGCTTCAACTTCGGCCTGGCCTGCTGCGCGATCGAGTTCATCGCCGCGTCGATGGCCAAGCACGACTTCATCCGGATGGGTGTCATCCCGTTCGCGCCCGGCCCCCGGCAGGCCGACCTGATGATCGTCTCGGGCACCGTCACCGACAAGATGGCCCCCGCGGTCAAGCGCCTGTACGAGCAGATGCCCGAGCCGAAGTACGTCATCTCCTTCGGCGCCTGCGCCAACTCCGGCGGCCCGTACTGGGACTCGTACTCCGTCACCAAGGGCGTCGACCAGATCATCCCGGTCGACGTCTACGTGCCCGGCTGCCCGCCCCGGCCCGAGGCGCTGCTCCAGGGCATCCTGAAGCTGCAGGAGAAGATCGCCGCCGAGGACGTCCCGCAGCGCTACGCCGCGCCCGCCGACGCGCTGCGCCGCCCGCTGCGGCCCGCGCCGGACGCCGGGGAGGGGAAGCAGTGACCGACACCCCCGAGACGCCCGAGACGCCCGGAGCCCCGGAGACCCCGGTCACCGCGCCCGAGCCGACCCCCGGGCCGACGCCCGCCGAGCGCACCGCCGCGGCCGTCGGCCCCTGGGCGACCGCCACCGAGGCGTACGACCTGCTGACCGTCGACGTGCCCGCCGAGCACTGGATCGAGGCGCTCACCGCCGCCCGCGACACCCTCGGCCTGGCCTTCCTGGACTGGCTGAGCGCCGTCGACGACCTCGACCGGGGCTTCGCCGTCTGCGCCCACCTGGCCGCCGTCGGCCGTCCCGGCGAGGTGCGCAGGCTGCTGCTGCGCACCCGGGTGCCGCGCGAGAAGGCCGCGCTGCCGAGCGCCGTCGGGGTGTACGCCGGTGCCGCCTGGCACGAGCGGGAGACCCTGGAGATGTTCGGCATCGAGTTCCCGGGCCACCCGCACCCCGTCACCCTGCTGCTGCCGGACGGCTTCGAGGGCCACCCGCTGCGCAAGGACTTCGTGCTGGCCGCCCGGGTGGCCAAGGACTGGCCCGGCGCCAAGGAGCCCGGCGAGGCCGCCGACCACGGCGGCCCGGCCCGGCGTAAGATGCAGCCCGCCGGGGTCCCCGACCCGAACGAGTGGGGCCCGCTCAAGGGCACCCTGCCGCCGGTCGCCGAACGCCCCGCCCGCGGCGCCGCCCGGGCCGGGGCGGCCGCCGGGGTCGACCGCCCGCGCCGCGCCCGCAGCGTGGAGGCGGGCTCCGCCGGCCAGGCCGGGGCCGCGCCCGACGCCCCGCCGGTGCGCGCCGACCGCCCGCGCCGCACCCGCAGCGTCGGCGAGGGGTCGGTCAGCCAGGCCGCGGAACCGGCCGAGCAGCCCGGGGCCCCGCGCCGCACCCCCCGCACCCGGTCCTCCGACGCTCCCTGGCACGCGCCCGTCCCGGCGCACGACGAGCAACCGGAACCCGAACGACCCACCGAGCAACAGCCCGAGCCGCCCGAGCAGCAGGACGGGCAGCAGCCCGGGCAGCCCACCGAGCAGCAGGACGGAGACGGCGCGTGAACCTCCTCGACACGCTCCTGCGCTGCGTCGGCACGCTGGTGGCGTTCCTGGTGCTGCCGCTGGTGGTCGGCCAGGCCGAGCACAAGGTGATGGCGCACATGCAGGGCCGGCTCGGCCCGATGTACGCGGGCGGGTTCCACGGCTGGGCGCAACTGGTCGCCGACGGCGTGAAGTTCGTCCAGAAGGAGAACGTCGTCCCGGCCGGCGCGGACCGCAAGGTCTTCCAACTGGCCCCGGCCGTCGCGCTGCTGCCGTACCTGCTGGTGCTGCTGGTGATCCCGGTCGGGCCGGACGGGATGGTCGGCCAGGTGGTCGACGCGGGCATCTTCTTCGTGCTGGCCGTGATGGGCATCGGCGTGCTGGGCTCGCTGATGGCGGGCTGGGCCTCGGCCAACAAGTTCTCGCTGCTGGGCGCGCTGCGCACGGCCGCGCAGTTGATGTCGTACGAGCTGCCGATGCTGCTGGCCGCCGCCTCGGTGGCGATGGCCGCGGGCACCGTCTCGCTGCCGGGCATCGTGGACGCCTTCCACTGGTGGTGGGTGCCGTGGCAGCTGATCGGCGCGTTCGTGTTCTTCACGGCGGGGCTGGCCGAGCTGCAGCGCCCGCCGTTCGACATGCCGGTGGCCGACTCGGAGATCATCTTCGGCGCGTACACCGAGTACACCGGCCTGCGCTTCGCGCTGTTCCTGCTCGCCGAGTACGCGGGCATCGTGGTGCTCTGCGGCCTGACCACGGTGCTGTTCCTGGGCGGCTGGCACGGTCCGCTCGAAGGCGACCTCGGCTGGCTGTGGACGCTGGTGAAGACCTTCGCGCTGGCCTTCGTGGTGCTCTGGCTGCGGGTCACCTACCCGCGCCTGCGCGAGGACCAGCTGATGCGCTTCGCGTGGACGGTGCTGATCCCGCTGGCGCTGGCCCAGCTCGCCCTGACCGGCATCATCAAGGTGGCGATCTCGTAATGGGAATTCCCGGCTCCGGCCTGGCCAAGGGCCTGGCCGTCACCCTGCGCACGATGACGCGCAGGACCGTCACCGCGCAGTACCCCGACGTGCAGCCCGACCTGCCGCCGCGCACCCGCGGGGTGATCGCGCTGCTGGAGGAGAACTGCACGGTCTGCATGCTGTGCGCCCGCGAGTGCCCGGACTGGTGCATCTACATCGACTCCCACAAGGAGACGCTGCCCGCCGCCGACCCGAACGCCCGCGCCCGCACCCGCAACGTGCTGGACCGCTTCGCGATCGACTTCTCGCTCTGCATGTACTGCGGGATCTGCGTCGAGGTGTGCCCGTTCGACGCGCTGTTCTGGTCCCCGGAGTTCGAGTACGCCGAGACCGACATCCGCGAACTCACCCACGAGCGCGAGCGGCTGCGCGAGTGGATGTGGACCGTCCCGCCGCCGCCCGCGCTCGACGCCGCGGCGGAGGAGCCCAAGGAGATCGCCATGGCCCGCAAGGCCGCCGACAAGCTGGCCGCAGCCGCGGCCGCCGCGGCCGCCGCGGCCGCCGAGGCCGCTGCCGCCGCCGAGGAGGGTGGGGAGAGTTGAGCACCCTGCTGGCCGCGGCGGGCTCGCTGGAGCCCGCCGCGCGCTCGTACCTCTCGCCGACCGGGCAGGAGATCGTCTTCCTGCTGGTCGGTGTGCTCGTGCTCGGGGCGGCCGTCGTCTCGGTGACGACCCGGCAGCTGGTGCACGCCGCGCTGTGGCTGGTGGTCGCGCTGGGCGGGCTCGCGGTCGAGTTCCTGCTGCTGACGGCCGAGTTCGTGGCCTGGGTGCAGGTGCTGGTGTACCTGGGCTCGGTGGTCGTGCTGGTGCTGTTCGGCCTGATGCTGACCCGCGCCCCGATCGGCCGCTCCCCGGAGGCCGACTCCGGCAACCGCCCGGCCGCGCTCGCGGTCGGCGCCGCCTCCGCCGCGACCCTGGTCACCCTGGTCGTCGACGCGTTCCGCTCGTCCTGGATCGACCTGTCCGGCGCGGCCGGCACCACCCGGCTGACCGGCGAGTACCTGTTCTCGCACTGGGTGCTGCCGTTCGAGGCGCTGTCGGTGCTGCTGCTGGCCGCGCTGGTCGGCGCGATCGTGCTCTCCCGCACCAAGGGCGGCAGCGCGGACGCCGGGCCGCGGGCCGGGAAGCTGCGCACCGGCCTGACGAAGCAGAAGGAGCGCTGAGGTGCACCTCGCCTACCCCGCCGTCCTCGCCGTGCTGCTGTTCAGCGTCGGCGTGTACGGCGTGCTCGCCCGGCGCAACGTCATCCTGGTGCTGATGTCGGTCGAGCTGATGCTCAACGCCGTCAACCTCAACCTGGTCGCCTTCGACGTCTGGCTGCGCGACACCCTGCACGCCGGACAGGCGCTCACCCTGTTCACCATCACCATCGCCGCCGCCGAGATCGGTCTCGGCCTGGCCATCGTGCTGCTGGTCCACCGCACCCGCCGCACCGCCGCCGTCGACGAGGTCACCGCGCTCGGCGACCGCCACGAGGCGGACACCGAGGAGGTCGCCCGATGAACCTCGCGCTGCCGATCCTCGTCCCCGCGCTGCCCGCGCTCGGCGCGGCCGCCGGCCTCGCCACCGGCCGCCGGTACCCCGGCCTGGCCCGCCCGCTGGCGGTGCTGCCGGTCGCGGTCTCCGCCGTGCTGGCCGTGGTCACCGCCCTCCAACTGGGCACCGGCGCCACCCTGGACGCCGCCACCCGGCTCGCCCCCACCGGCGGCCCCGAGATCTCGCTCGCCCTGCACCTGGACGGCTTCTCCTCGCTGATCTCGGTGCTGGTCGGCCTGGTCGCCACCTGCGTGCAGGTCTACTCCACCGCGTACCTGAAGGACGACCCGCGCTACCCCTCGTACGCGGCCCTGGTCTCGCTGTTCACCGCCGCGATGTTCCTGGTCGTCTACTCCGGCGACCTGATCGTGCTGCTGGTCGGCTGGGAGGTGATGGGCATCTGCTCGTACTTCCTGATCGGCCACCACTGGGAGGGCGCCGACGCCCGCAGCGCCTCGCTGAAGGCCTTCCTGGTCACCAAGCTCGGCGACGTGCCGTTCCTGTTCGGCCTGTTCCTGCTCGGCGCGGACGCGGGTACCTTCCGGATCACCGAGGTGCTGCACACCGCCGCCACCGGCGGCCTGCACCACCCCACGCTGATCGCCCTGCTGCTGCTCGCGGGCGTCGCGGGCAAGAGCGCCCAGTTCCCGCTGCACACCTGGCTCCCGGACGCGATGGCCGGCCCGACCCCGGTCTCCGCGCTGATCCACGCCGCCACCATGGTCGCCGCGGGCATCTACCTGGTCGCCCGGCTGCTGCCGGTCTTCCTGCTGTCCTCCGCCGCGCTGCTGGTGCTGGCCGTCATGGCCGCCGTCACCATGGTCGGCTCCGCACTGTGCGCCCTGGCCCAGGACGACCTCAAGCGCGTCCTCGCCTACTCCACCGTCGGCCAGCTCGGCTACATGGCCGGGGCGCTGGCCTCCGGCGACCGGCAGGCCGCGGTGTTCCACCTGGTCGCGCACGGCGCGTTCAAGGCGCTGCTGTTCCTCACCGCGGGCGTGGTCATCCACGCCGCGCACACCAACTCGATCAGCGCCATGTCCCGGATCGACGGCCTGCGCCGCCGCGTCCCCGACGCCTACTGGACGATGGGCCTCGGCCTGGCCGCCCTGGTCGGCCTGCCGCCGTTCGCGGGCTTCTTCTCCAAGGAGGCCGTGCTCACCGCCGCCGAGCACGCCGCCCACGGCGAGGCCCTCACCGGCCACCTCGGCCCCGCCTCGGCCGTCCCCGCCGCGGCGGGCTGGACGGTCCTGGTCGCCGGGCTGCTCACCGCGCTGCTCACCGCCGCGTACGCCACCCGGCTCTGGCTGGTCGCCTTCCACTCCCGGCCGGTGGCCGCCGACGCCGACGCCCCGTACTCCCCGGAGATCGACGAGGCCGACCCGGCGCACGCCGAACCCGCCGCGATGCGCTGGCCGCTGTGGGTGCTGGCCGTACCCACCATGGGCTTCGGCCTGCTCGGCCTGCGCACCGAGTGGCTGCCCCGGCTGCTCGACGGCGAACCGCTGCGCCCCGGCTTCGAGACCGCGGTCCTGGGCCTCGGCGCCGCCGCGATCGGCATCCTGATCGGGTACGCCGCCTGGCGCACCGCCGCCGCCCGCGCCACCGCCGGGCAGCCCGCCACCGACCCCGGCCGCCTGCTGCTGGGCCCGCTGCACGGGCCCGCCCAGCACGGCTTCGGCGTCGACCGGCTCTACAGCGCCCTGTTCGTCCGGCCCACCGCGGCCGCCGCGAAGCTGGTCCGCTTCCTGGACCGCGCCGTGGTCGAGACGTACGTCCGCGGCGCCGGGGCCGCGCCCGGCTGGCTCGGCCGCGCCGTGCGCCTCGCCCAGACCGGCAACGCCCAGGGCTACCTGAGCGCACTGCTGGCCGGGGCCGTCCTGCTCGCCGTCCTGGTGGCGGTCGGCTCATGACCCGTCCTCACCTCCCCGTCCCGGCACGCCCTTGGAGCCCCCGATGAACGCGGTCCTCATCGCCCTCCTGGCCCTGCCGCTGCTCGGCTCCGCCCTGACCCTCGCCCCGATCGGCGACCGGCGGGCGCTGCGCCTCGGCACCGCCGTCACCGGCGCCACCCTGCTGCTGGCGGTCGTCCTCGCCGCGGGCTTCGACCACGACGACCCGAGCCGGATGCAGGCCGTCACCGACGTCTCCTGGATCCCCGCGCTGGACGTCCGGCTGCACCTCGGGGTCGACGGCATCTCGCTGCCGCTGCTGGTCCTCACCGCGCTGCTCACCTTCCTGTGCGCGCTCTACTCGCTGCGGAGGCTCCCCGCGGGCCCCGGCGGCCGGGCCTTCACCGGCCTGCTGCTCCTGCTGCAGACCGGCATGCTGGCCACCTTCGCGGTGCTCGACCTGGTGCTGTTCTTCCTGGCCTTCGAGATCGTGCTGGTCCCGATGTACTTCCTGATCGCGCGCTGGGGCAGCGGGCAGAAGGTCGCGGCCGCGAACCGGTTCATCCTGTACACCCTGCTCGGCTCCGCCGTGATGCTGCTCGGCTTCCTGCTGATCGGCGTCAAGGCCGGGACGTTCGACATGGTGAAGCTCGCCGACGCGCACGGCTCCGGCCTGTCCCACACCACCCAGCTGGTCGCCGCGCTGGCGATCCTGGTCGGCCTCGCCGTGAAGGCCCCCGCCTGGCCGCTGCACTCCTGGCTGCCCGACGCGCACACCGCCGCCCCCACCGCCGGGTCGGTGCTGCTGGCCGGCGTGATGCTCAAGATGGGCACCTACGGCCTGGTCCGCGTCCTGCTGCCGATCGTCCCCGACGGCACCGCGACCTTCGCCCCCTACCTGGGCGCGTTCGCCGCCGTCGGCATCGTCTACGGCTCGCTCGCCTGCCTGGCGCTGGCCCGACCGGGGGCCAAGGGCGACCTGAAGCGGCTGATCGCGTACTCCTCGGTCGGCCACATGGGCTTCGTGCTGCTCGGCATCGCCTCGCTCACCCCGGCCGGCCTGAACGGCGCGCTGTTCGCCAACGTCGCGCACGGCCTGATCACCGGCCTGCTGTTCTTCGTGGTCGGCGCCGTCAAGGACCGCTACGGCACCGCCGACCTCGACACCCTCGCCGGGGCCACCGGCGCCGCCCTCTACGGCCGCGCCCCGCGGATCGGCGCCCTGCTCGCCTTCGCCGCCGTCGCCAGCCTCGGCCTGCCCGGGCTGGCCGGGTTCTGGGGCGAGCTGCTCGCCATGTACGGCGCGTTCGACCCGGCCGCCGGACTCTCCCGGCCCGCGTTCGTCACCTACATGGCGCTGGCCGGCCTCGGCACCCTGCTCACCGCCGCCTACCTGCTGGTCGTGGTCAAGCGGGTCTGCATGGGCGACCCCGGGCAGCCCGCCCCGGTCGCCGACCTGCCCGACCTCAAGGGCTACGAGGCCGCCAGCTGGACGCCGCTCGCCGCGCTCACCCTGCTCGCGGGCCTGTGGCCGGCCCTGCTCCTCGGCCTCTCCGACCCGGCCGTCAAGCACCTCCTCGGAGGCGGCTGATGGCCACCGCTCACGACCTGGGGCAGCCCCTCATGACTCCGCTGACGCCGCTCGCCGTCGCCGACCCGGGCGGCCTGATCCAGTCCGTCGACTGGGTGGCCGTCGCCCCGCCGCTGATCGCCGCGCTCGCCGCCCTCGCCGTCCTGGTCACCGACCTGTTCCTGCCCGAGGCCCGCAAGCGCCTGCTCGGCTGGCTGAGCGCCGCCGGGCTGCTCGCCGCGCTGGCCGCGCTGCTCCCGCTCGCCCTGGGCGACACCCGCTCCACCTTCTGCTTCCGGAGCCCCGGCGGCGGCTGCTCCTACACCGCCGACCACTTCGCGCTGGCCTTCCAACTGCTGGCCCTCGGCGGCGCGCTGCTGACCGTGCTGCTCTCGCTGCACACCGTCGAGGCGGAGAAGTTGCCCGGCGGCGAGTACTGGTTCCTGCTGCTCTCCTCCGCCTGCGGCGCCGCCCTGCTGCCCGCCTCCCGCGACCTCGCCACCCTGGTGATCGCCCTGGAGGTCGCCACTCTGCCCGCGTTCGCCCTGGTCGGCCTGCGCCGGGACGGCCGCGGCGCGGAGAGCGCGCTCAAGTTCTTCCTCTCCTCGGTCACCGCGACCGCCGTGATGCTGCTCGGCGTCAGCTTCGTCTACGCCGCCGCCGGAACGATCCAGTTGCAGGGCGTCGCCGACGGACTGGCCCACGCCCCCGGCCAGTTGAAGCCGCTGGCCGAGGCGGGCGCGGTGCTCACCCTGGTCGGCTTCGCGTTCAAGACCGCCGCCGTCCCGTTCCACTTCTGGGTCCCCGACACGTACGTCGGCGCCCCGTTGCCGGTGGCCGGCTACCTCTCGGTGGTCGGCAAGGCGGCCGGCCTGTCCGGCCTCGCGCTGGTCACCACGCTCGCCCTCCGCCCGTACGGCCACACCTGGGGCCTGGTGCTGGCGGTGCTCGCCGCGCTCACCATGACGTTCGGCAACGCGGCCGCGCTGCGCCAGCGCACCGACACCCCGCACGGGGCGGTCCGGCTGCTGGCCTGGTCCTCGGTCGGCCAGGCGGGCTACCTGCTGGTGCCGCTGGCCGCCGCCGGGTACGCGGGCTCGACCGAGCCGCTGGGCGCGACCGTGGCGTACGCGCTGATCTACGGCCTGGTGAACCTGGGCGCGTTCGGCGTGGTCGCCCTGGTCGGCGGCTCCGGGCGGCTGGACGGCTTCCGCGGGCTGGCCGGGCGCAACCGCTGGGCGGCGTTCGGGCTGGCGTTCTTCCTGCTCTGCCTGGCGGGCCTGCCGCCGGGCGTGGTCGGCCTGTTCGGCAAGGTCGTGGTGTTCCGCTCGGCCGTGGACGCGGGCCTGGGCTGGCTGGCCGTGGTGATGGCGGTGAACGTGGTGGTCGCGCTCGCCTACTACCTGAAGTGGACCGCCCTGCTGTTCGCCCCGCCCGCCGAGGAGGGCGCCGGGAAGGCCGTCGGGAAGGCCGCCGGGGAGGCCGTCGCCCCGCGCCGGACCCCGGCCCCGCTGGGCGCCGCGCTGGGCCTGGCCGCGGTCGGCGCGGTGGTGCTCTCGGTGGCCCCGCAACTGGTGCTGCAGGTGGTGTCGGGCAGCCTGTTCTGAACCGTGGTCGAATGCCGGAGGGAACGAACCGCCTGGTGCGGCGCGTTGATCCCGGCAGAGGGAAGCAGCTCCACGGCTTCCACCGGCACCACAGGAGGGTCCCGCAGTGCACAGCCACCACAACGGGTTGCGGACGGCCGTCCTGCTGGGCGGTCTCTCCGCGCTGATCCTGGTGATCGGCAGCTTCTTCGGGCGCACCGGCCTGCTGGTGGCCCTGCTGATCGCGGTCGGCACCAACGCGTACGCGTACTGGAACAGCGACAAGCTGGCGCTGCGCGCGATGCGGGCCCGCCCGGTCAGCGAGATCGAGGCCCCGCAGCTGTACCGGATCGTCCGCGAGCTCTCCACCTCGGCCCGTCAGCCGATGCCCCGGCTCTACATCTCGCCCACCCCCGCGCCGAACGCCTTCGCCACCGGCCGCAACCCGCGCAACGCGGCGGTCTGCTGCACCGACGGCATCCTGCAACTGCTGGACGAGCGCGAGCTGCGCGGCGTCCTCGGCCACGAGCTCAGCCACGTCTACAACCGGGACATCCTGATCTCCTCGGTGGCCGGGGCGCTCGCCTCGGTGGTGATGTTCCTGGTGAACTTCGCCTGGCTGATCCCGGTCGGGCGCTCGGACGACGACGACGGCCCGGGCCTGGTCGGCATGCTGGCGATCATGATCCTGGGGCCGGTCGCCGCCAGCCTGGTCCAACTGGCCGTCAGCCGCTCCCGCGAGTACCAGGCCGACGCCGACGGGGCCCGGATCACCGGCGACCCGCTCGCCCTGGCCAGCGCCCTGCGCAAGCTCGACGCGGGCACCCAGCGGCTGCCGCTGCCGCCCGAGCCGCAGCTGCAGACCGCCAGCCACATGATGATCGCCAACCCGTTCCGTCCCGGCGAGCGCGGCGCGAAGCTGTTCTCCACCCACCCGCCGATGCGCGAGCGGATCGCCCGCCTGGAGCGGATGGCCGGGCACTGACCGCCCCGGGGCCCGCCCGCTGCCCCCTTCGGGCGACCGCCCGGCGAGCGTCCGCCGTCCGCCCCCGCTCCGCTGGTAGGGCTGAACGCACTGACCAGTCCGAGGCCGGAGGTGCGGTGCGGTGACCATGCTGCCCAGCGATGCCGAACTGGGTCCCACCGGCCCGCCCGTCCCGCAACCGCCGCCGCGCCGTCGCTTCGGCCGCGCCTCCCGCCCGCGCCGGGGCCGGGCGCTGGTGGTGTGGCTGACCACCACCGACCACAAGCAGATCGGCACCCTCTACCTGGTCACCTCGTTCGCCTTCTTCCTGCTGGGCGGGGTGCTGGCGCTGGCGATGCGGGCCGAACTGGCCCGTCCGGGGACGCAGATCCTGTCGAACGAGCAGTTCAACCAGGCGTTCACCATGCACGGCACGATCATGCTGCTGATGTTCGCCACCCCGCTGTTCGCGGGCTTCGCCAACTGGTTCATGCCGCTGCAGATCGGCGCCCCCGACGTGGCCTTCCCCCGGCTGAACGCCTTCGCGTACTGGATGTACCTGTTCGGTTCGCTGATCGCGGTGGGGGGCTTCCTGACCCCGAACGGGGCGGCCGACTTCGGCTGGTTCGCCTACGCGCCGCTGAACGACGCGATCCACTCGCCGGGCGTCGGCGCCGACATGTGGATCATGGGCCTGGCCTTCTCCGGCTTCGGGACGATCCTCGGCTCGGTCAACTTCATCACCACGATCGTCTGCATGCGGGCGCCCGGCATGACGCTGTTCCGGATGTCGATCTTCACCTGGAACGTGCTGCTGACCTCGATCCTGGTGCTGATGGCCTTCCCGGTGCTGGCCGGGGCGCTGCTCTGCCTGGAGGCGGACCGGAAGTTCGGGGCGCACGTCTTCGATCCGGCCAACGGCGGGCCGATCCTGTGGCAGCACCTGTTCTGGTTCTTCGGCCATCCGGAGGTGTACATCATCGCGCTGCCGTTCTTCGGCATCGTCACCGAGGTCCTGCCGGTGTTCTCCCGCAAGCCGGTCTTCGGCTACTCCGGCCTGATCGCCGCGACCATCGCCATCGCCGGCCTGTCGGTCACCGTCTGGGCGCACCACATGTTCGTCACCGGGCAGGTGCTGCTGCCGTTCTTCTCGTTCATGACCTTCCTGATCGCGGTGCCGACGGGCGTGAAGTTCTTCAACTGGGTCGGCACCATGTGGCGCGGCTCGCTCTCCTTCGAGACGCCGATGCTCTGGTCGATCGGCTTCCTGGTCACCTTCCTGTTCGGCGGCCTGACCGGCGTCCTGCTGGCCTCGCCGCCGATCGACTTCCACGTCTCGGACTCGTACTTCGTCGTCGCGCACTTCCACTACGTGGTGTTCGGGACGGTGGTCTTCGCGATGTTCGCGGGCTTCTACTTCTGGTGGCCGAAGATGACCGGACGGATGCTGGACGAGCGCCTCGGCCGGATCCACTTCTGGACGCTGTTCGTCGGCTTCCACACCACCTTCCTGGTCCAGCACTGGCTGGGCGCCGAGGGCATGCCGCGCCGCTACGCCGACTACCTGGCCTCGGACGGCTTCACCACCCTGAACACCGTCTCGACCATCGGGTCCTTCCTGCTCGGCCTGTCCACCCTGCCGTTCCTGTACAACCTCTGGAGGACCGCCAGGTACGCGCCCAAGGTCGGCGTCGACGACCCGTGGGGCTACGGCCGCTCGCTGGAGTGGGCGACCTCCTGCCCGCCGCCGCGGCACAACTTCACCACCCTGCCGCGGGTCCGCTCCGAGTCCCCGGCCTTCGACCTGCACCACCCCGACATCGCCGAGTTCGACCGGCTGCAGAACGACCGGCCGCTGCCCGACCCGCGCTGACGCCCGGGCCGGCGCCGCGGTGGCGCCGTCATACCGGTGCCGCGCTCGACGTGCGGTGTCCGTTTCGCGGTGATAGGAATCGTTTCGTCCCTACGCCGTTAGAGGCGTGGGGACGTTCCGTCTGACTGCGTGCGGGATCGGAGCGTCATGGACAACTATCCGCTGCTCAACATCTTCTGGACGATGCTGGAGCTGTTCCTCTGGATCCTCTGGTTCTTCCTGCTGTTCAAGATCATCACGGACATCTTCCGCAGCGACGACATGGGCGGCTGGGGCAAGGCCGGTTGGACGATCTTCGTGATCCTGCTGCCGTTCCTGGGCGTGCTGGTCTACCTGATCGCCCGCGGCGGCTCGATGCACCAGCGGGACGTCGACCAGGCCAGGAAGGCCGACGCGGCGTTCCAGGACTACGTCCGCAGGGCGGCGGGAACCGGTGGCTCCGGCGCGGCCCCCGGCGGCGGCTCCGGCGGGCACGTGGAGGACCTGGCGAAGCTGGCCGAGCTCAGGAACAGCGGCGCGCTGTCCGAGGAGGAGTACCAGCGGGCCAAGGACAAGCTGCTCGTCTGACGCCCGCCCGGCGCGACGACGACGGGAGGCCCGCCGGGAACGGCGGGCCTCCGGCCGTTCCCGACGGCCCCTTCCGCCCCGCCCCGTCACACCCCTGCCACAAGGACGCGCCGCCACCTGACCGTCCGGCCGCCGGTGTGCGAGCCTGGGAGGCATGAAGCTGGTCAACTTCCTGCTCAACGTCATCTGGCTGCTGTTCTGCGGCCTGTGGATGGCGATCGGCTACGCGGTCGCCGGGATCATCTGCTTCGTCCTGATCGTCACCATCCCGTTCGGCATCGCGTCCTTCCGCCTCGCGGGCTTCATGCTCTGGCCCTTCGGCCGCACCACCGTGGTGCGGGCCGACGCGGGCGCCCCGTCCTGCGTGGGCAACGTGATCTGGCTGGTGCTCGCGGGCTGGTGGCTGGCGATCGCCCACATCGTCACCAGCATCCCGCTGTTCCTGTCGATCATCGGCATCCCGTTCGGCTGGGCCAACCTCAAGATGGTCCCGATCTCGCTGACCCCGCTCGGCCGCGAGGTCGTCACCACCGACCAGGGCTTCGGCAGCCGCTGACGCCGGGCCGCTCGAAAACCGCTCGCGGAGCGGCCCGCTGCCGGGTACAACTGCCGGGTCGTGCACGGACGGTGAGGAGCGGCGCGTGGCGGACGGCGAGATCACGGCGGGCGAGATCATGGCGGGCGGGGTCAACCGGGTGGAGCGGCGCGGCGACCGGGTGCTGCGGCCCACCGGGCCGTGGTCGCCCGCCGTGCACGGGCTGCTGGCGCACGTGCGGGCGGCCGGGTTCACGGCGGGGCCGCGGTTCCACGGGCTGGCCGAGGACGGGCGGGAGGTGCTGGACTTCCTGCCCGGCGAGGTGTCCGACTACCCGCCCACCCCCGCGGCCGCCTCCCGCACCGCCCTGCTCGACGCGGCCCGCCTGCTGCGCGCCTACCACGACGCCACGGCGGGCTACACCGCGGAGGGCTGGATGCTGCCCGTCCGGGAGCCCGCCGAGGTGGTCTGCCACGGCGACTACGCCCCGCACAACTGCGTGCTGGACGGCGAACGCGTGGTCGGCGTCATCGACTTCGACACCGCCCACCCCGGCCCCCGGCTGTGGGACGTCGCCCACGCCGTCTACCGCTGGGCGCCCACCACCGCCCCCGGCAACGCCGACGGCTTCGGCACCCCTGACGAACAGGCCGCCCGCGTACGGGAGTTCTGCGACGCGTACGGCCTCGGCCGGGCCGACCGGGAAGGCCTGGTGGACGCGATCGAGGCCCGGCTGCACGCCCTGGTCGCGCACATGCGGGCCGAAGCCGCCGCCGGGAGCGCAGCGTTCGCCTCGCACCTGGCCGACGGGCACCACCTGATGTACCTGTCCGACGCTGCGTACGTGGTGCGCGAGCGCGCCCGGTTCGAGGCCCGGCTCCTGGCGGAGTGACGGGGCCGGCTCCCGGTGCCGGTGGTGGGGCCCGGTGGCGCTCGCGGTCCGACCGGGCGCCCGCGCTACTCGCCCTCGCGCTCCAGGTGCTCGCGCAGGGCCCGGAACTCGGCCGCGAGCCCGTCCAGCGTGTAGTGCGCGTTCAGCCCGCTCGGGTTCGGCAGCAGCCACACCTCGGCGTCGCCGATCGGCTCCGGCTGCGGCCCGACCGTCGCCCGCGGCCGGCCGAACGCCGCCCGGTACGCCCCGATCCCGAGCACCGCCAGCACCCGCGGCCGCAGCCGCCGCACCCGCGCGGCCAGCGCCAGCCCGCCCTCCCGGTACTCCTCGGCGGTCAGCTCGGCCGCCTTCGCGGTGGTCCGCGCCACCACGTTGGTGATGCCCAGCCCGAAGTCGAGCAGCTCCCGCTGCTCGGCCGGCCGCAACTGCCGCGGGGTGAATCCCGAGCGGTGCAGGGCGGGCCAGAACCGGTTGCCCGGGCGGGCGAAGTGCTGGCCGGTGGCGCCCGACCACAGGCCCGGGTTGATCCCGCAGAACAGCACCCGGAGGCCGGGCGCGGCCACGTCCTCGATGGTGCTGTCCTGGGCGGCGGCGAGCTGTTCGGGTGTGGGCCTGGCGCCGGTGGCCGGGCGCTGCGGCGGAGTACGGGTCACCCTGTCCACTCTGCCGTACCGGACGGGCGCGCGAACGGCGCCGGGCGCCTGCGAACCGTTTTCGAGTCACCGGTTCCGGAAGGTCGTTCCGGCAGCTCGGGGACGGTGCGGCCGATGTCCGGCATATCGGATGGATAGTCAGTTCGATTGTTTTCCTGACCTGATGACTTCCCGGGCGGAGAATGGGGCGGTGCCATACGAACTGAACGCGCTGATCGCCGCCGAGGAGCTGATCGCCGTGGTGACGGCCGAGGTCCCGCTCGCGCGCTCCGCGCTCCTGCCGCACGGCCTGGCGCTCGTCCCGATGACCGACGAGCTGCACGACGCGTTCCAACACCCGTCCAACGCGCCGGACTTCGGCTTCAAGCGGTTCCCCTCCGGATTCGCCCTCCGGATCGCGGGCTGGTCCAAGGCCGCCCCCATCGCCTACGCCGAGTCCGACGACGCGCACCCCGCCGGACGGCGCGCCGCCCTCTGGTACGACGGCCGGATCACCCTCGGCCCACTCGCCCCCGCCGACGGCGCCCCGCTCGACCGCGTCCTGCGCGCCCTCGGCGCCACCGACGCCACCGCCCCGGAGATCGCCGCCGCCGTCGACACGCACCGCCGCCGACCGACCGGGGCCGCCGGAGCGGCCGAGGGCTGACCCGGCGCCGGGCCGCGCACTCTCGGGCGGCTCAACGCGCGGGTGCAGGCGAAGCGTCCGAACCCCCGGAAGGAACGGCTTCACCCCTGCGGGCCCACCGGCCAGCCGCCGCGCCGACCGCTGCCCCCGCCGCCGCTGCCGACCCCGCCGACGCCTTCCGCGCCCGGTCCCGCCCTCGCGGCCCCGCCACACCCGCCGTGCCGCCGTGCCGTCGCGTCGATCGAGCCGGGGGGTTCGTCACGCCCCGGTGGCGCAGGCCGTGATCCGGTCCGCGAGCCGCTCGTAGCCGACGGGATCGCCGCACAGCCGACGTACCGCGGCCAGGCCCACGCTGGACTGGCCGGTCGCCTCCACGAGGGCGCGGGGGGCGACGTGGAAGCTCCACCGGCCGATGTCGAGCGGGTCGTAGTCGGCGTGGGTGACCGCGGTGTGGAGGGCGAAGACGTAGACGTCCGCGTTGTAGGACTGCGTCGCGGCACTGCCGTCCTCGGCGGTCCAGGTGCGTCCGCGCAGCCGGGAGAAGCGGATCTCCGACAGCCGGCGCTGGCCCCAGACCTGCAGGTAGGCGCTGGTCTTGACCTCGACCCTGAGCCCTTCCGGGGTCAGGACGTCGAAGCTCTCCCACTCCGGGTTGCGCGCCACGGCGCCGACCGCCCGGTGGACCAGGAACTCCGCGAGCAGCCCCCGGACGATGTTGCTCCGGAGGTCGGGCATCGCGTACCGCCAGAAGTCCAGCACCGTCCCGGCGTCGGCGCCCCGGAAGGGTTCACCGCCGTCGAGCGGGGCCAGCTCGGCCGGGGTGTACCGACTGTCGGGGGCGGCGGGTTCCGAGGACACGCCCTCCAGGGTGGCACGGCGCGGGGACGGGAAGGGCGGTGGTGCGGGGGAGGCGCCCAGGGGCTCGGCGCCGCGCCCGCACCACCGCCCTCCCCGGCGGGGCCGCCTGCGGATCAGCGGTAGTTGACGAACTGGATCGCGAAGTCCAGGTCCTTGCCCTTGAGCAGGGCCTGCACGGTCTGCAGGTCGTCGCGCGACTTCGAGCTGACCCGCAGCTCGTCGCCCTGGACCTGCGCCTTGACGCCCTTCGGACCCTCGTCCCGGATGATCTTCGCGACCTTCTTGGCATCCTCGGTGGTGATGCCTTCCTTGATGTCGGCGAAGATCTTGTACTCCTTGCCGGACAGCTGCGGCTCCGCCGCGTCCAGCGCCTTCAGCGACAGCCCGCGCTTCACGAACTTGGTCTGCAGCACGTCCAGGATCGCCCGGACCCGCTCCTCGCCGTTGGCCTTCATCTCGATCTTCTCGCCGGACCGCTTGATCTCGGCACCCACGTTCTTGAAGTCGAACCGGGTGGCGATCTCGCGGGAGGTCTGGTTGATCGCGTTGTCGACCTCCTGCCACTCGACCTTCGAGACGATGTCGAAACTGGAGTCGGCCATGGGTGTTGGTCTCCTTGCACTACAGGCTGCACGGTCGCGCCACCCGCCACCGGCGGGCGACGCCCCAGCCTATCCAGCGCTCCGGGCCCCCGCCCGCAACGGCCGCGCGCCGACCTTGATCGCGACGTGACGTAACCGGGTGGCGAACCACCCCCCACCATCGGGTATCGTTTACGACGTCGAACGGGGCAGCGCCCCGCGAGACACCATCCCTGGCTGGTTGCCCGAGCGGCCAAAGGGAGCAGACTGTAAATCTGTCGCGCAAGCTACGCAGGTTCGAACCCTGCACCAGCCACCGGATAGTGGAGAAGCCCCCGGACTGCGGAAACGCAGCCCGGGGGCTTCTTCGTCGTGCGGTGCGACTGTCTGCCCGTGTCACCCGGCAGTGACGGCCGGGAGCGGGACCTCGTCGCCGGGAGCGGCGCCCGGGTAGGCCTCGACGATCAGGTTGAGCTGCTTCTGCATGTACCAGCTGTTCAACCCGAAGAGGAAGTAGAGCAGCATGCTCGCCACCGGGCTGCAGGTCACCGGGACGCCGGCGGAGCGCTGGGCCTTCGCGATCGCCTCGCCGGTGTTGTAGTACGAGATCAGCGGGGCGACGATCGTCCAGCCGAGGAGCAGCAGGACCAGCGTGCTGCCCACGGGGCTGAGGCCGCGCAGGTCCGGGTCGTACTCCCGCAGTTCCTTGTGGACCTTGTAGTACCAGACCAGGTGGTAGATCCCGAAGGTGATCAGCGGGAGGCCCAGCCAGACGGCGACCGGGCCTCGGTGCTTCATGGCCAGGCCCTGTGCTCCCGCAGGGCTCTTGACCAGCGGTGGTGGAGCCGGTGGCACCGGGGTGGGCGGCGCGACGGCGGGGGCAGGGGCGGCGGGGGCGGGAGGAGGCGCGGGCCGGGGGCCCGGGGTCGTCGGCCCGCCGTTCTCGGCATCCATGGAGGACTCCCTCGAACGATCGGATCTCGTCCCACGCTATTCCCGGCCCGGTGCGGCCGCGAGCGGCCCCGTCCGCCGCCCGGGCGGGCTCAGCCCGGGTGGTTCTGGCGGGGGAGGGCCAGGGTGACGGTGTCGGCGAACTCGCGGACGGCGCTGGTGCGGGAGACGATGCGGCCGCAGTGGACGACCAGGCGGGAGTGGCCGCCGGAGAGGGCGCCGGGCAGGCTGTCGCCGCGGACGGCGAGGAGTTCGGCGGGGAATCCGGCGTCGACCCGGACGGGGGGCAGCCCGAGGGTGGTGCGGGCCTGGGCGGAGACCGCGTCGTAGGCGGCCTCGGGGGAGAGCGCGCCGCCCGCGGCGAGCAGGCGGGCGGTGTCCAGCGGGTCGGCCCGGCCGACCGGGTTGGAGGCGTCGCGCAGCGCCCCGGCACCGGCCGTGAGGGCGACCCGGGCCTGGGCGAACTCCCGTACCAGGGAAGGACTCAGACCGATCGGCCGGTCTTCGAGGCCGGTGCAGCCGCCGTTCTGCGGCAGGCAGACCACCCGGACGCCCGCGCCGGCCAGCACGCCCGCGCCGCCGGGCGGCAGGGCGCTGCACGGGCCGAGCGCGACCCGGGGCCGGTGCGGGGCGAGGGCGGTGACCAGGCGGGCGAGCTGGGTTCGGTCGGCGGCGTTGGTGTGCAGGTCGACCGGGCAGTCGGCCTCGGCCGCGGCCTCCAGCACGGCCTGGACGTAGCCGACCGGGTCCGGGTCCAGGTCGGGGCAGCCCCCGGCCGCGTCCGCGCCGAGCTTGAGCGCGTCCCGGAGCAGCGCCCGCCCGTCCGCCCCGGCCCGGCCGGTGAGCAGCCGGGGCATCGCGACCGCCTGCAGCTCGGCCAGCCCGCGCAGCGACTGGCGGGCGGTGAGGACGGCCTCCAGCCGGTCCAGCCCGTGCACGTCGCCGATCCGGACGTGGGTGCGCTGGGCGGTGGCCCCGTAGCCCAGCGAGGTCAGCGCGGCCTCGGTGGCCCGGCGGACCAGTTCTGCCGCGCCCTCCTCCCCGGGGGCGGGCGGCGCCGCGGCGAACGCGCTGTCGTAGTGACCGTGCGGTTCGGCGGGGGCGGGCAGCAGCAGGTAGCCGGACAGGTCGATCCGGGCGCCGGTGGTGACCGTCGGCTGCCCGGGCATCGCGGGCAGCGGACCGAGGCCGCCGACCGCGCCGACGGCCTGGATCCGGTCCCCGCTGATCCGGACGTCCACCACCCGGCCGTCCAGCAGCCGGGCTCCGGTGAGCAGCAGCACCGGCCCGTGTCCGAGCGGGTTGGCGGGCGGTGGCTGGGCGCCCTCGCTGCGTTCGCTCATCGGCCCGCTCCTCCAGTCCCGTCGACCGCCCGGCGACCGCCCCGGGGCCGGGCGCGGGGCGGCCGGCCTGCGGCGCGCCCGCGGGAGGTCGTCCGGGGGGTCGCGTGGGAGATCACTGACGGTCGAGCCTAGGTGGCGGGGGCCCGGGACGGTCGGAGGCGGGGTGCCAGGACGTGTCGGGCGCGTTCCGGTTGCGGCGGGGGTCGAACGGGTGTCGGGTGACGGGCCGTCAGTGCGGGCCCGCCGACCTGCGGAGATCCACGGCGGATACGGATTTCACCTCTGGCCCGGAACCGTGTAATCTCTTCCTCGTTCGCCCCTATAGCTCAGTCGGTAGAGCGTCTCCATGGTAAGGAGAAGGTCTGCGGTTCGATTCCGCATGGGGGCTCTGGTGAAAGGCCCCTCGCCTCGGCGGGATTCCGATCATCAAAGCGGTGTAGCTCAGTTGGTAGAGCAAGCGGCTCATAATCGCTGTGTCACCGGTTCAAGTCCGGTCACCGCTACCCCGCGTAGTCGATCGGGGGGATGACTCCCGATCGGCTACTCTTGTCTGTGTTCTTATTCATTGTCCAAGGAAGGCACTCCCGTGGCTGCCACCGATGTCCGCCCGAAGATCACGCTGGCCTGCGTGGAGTGCAAGGAGCGGAACTACATCACCAAGAAGAACCGGCGTAACGACCCGGACCGTCTTGAGATGAAGAAGCACTGCCCGCGTTGCAACTCTCACACGGCGCACCGCGAAACCCGCTGACTTTGCCTCGTACTCCAGGCCGCACCCCGTTCGGGGCGCGGCCTGGAGTCGTTTCTGCATGACGGACCGGACGCACCACCAGAGGAGTTGCCCCATGCCACTCGACCCCTCGTTCATCGGGCGGACCTACCCGCCCACTGAGCCGTACGAGGTGGGCCGGGAGAAGATCCGCGAGTTCGCCGCCGCGATCGGTGACGCGAACCCGGCGTACACGGACGCGGAGGCCGCCAAGGCGCTGGGCCACCCGGACGTCATCGCCCCGCCGACCTTCCCGTTCATGCTGAGCTTCCGGGCCGCCGCGCAGGTGGTCAACGACCCCGAGCTGGGGCTCGACTACAGCCGGGTCGTGCACGGCGACCAGAAGTTCGCCTACACCCGCCCGGTGCGGGCGGGCGACCGGCTCTCCGTCACGGTCTCGATCGACGCGATCAAGTCGTTGGCGGGCAACGACGTGCTGACCGTCCGCGGCGAGGTCGAGGACGCCAGCGGCGAGCACGTGGTGACGTCGATCATGACGCTGGTGGCGCGCGCCGCCGACGAAGCCGGGGAGGAGTGACCGTGGCGGTCCGCTTTGACGAGGTCCAGGTCGGCACCGAGCTGCCGGCGCGGTCCTTCCCGGTGACCCGGGCGACGCTGGTGCAGTACGCCGGTGCGTCGGGGGACTTCAACCCGATCCACTGGAACGAGAAGTTCGCCCTGGAGGTCGGCCTCCCGGACGTGATCGCGCACGGCATGTTCACCATGGCCGAGGCCGCCCGGGTGGTGACCGACTGGGTCGGCGACCCGGCCGCGGTGGTCGAGTACGGCGTCCGCTTCACCAAGCCGGTGGTGGTGCCCAACGACGGCGTCGGCGCGACGATCGAGGTCACCGCGAAGGTGGCCGCGCTGCTGGAGGACAACCGGGTCCGGGTGGACCTGGTCGCGACCAGCGAGGGGCAGAAGGTCCTGGGCATGGCCCGGGCCGTCGTCCGGCTGGGCTGAGTCCGGTCGGCGGGCCGGCCCCGTCCGAGTTGGTGGGGCCCCGGGAGCGGGGCCCGCACCAGGGGGCTTGCGAAGTTATTGGCCAATCACTAATCTTTGGGTGTGGCCAGGAACAGCATGCGGATGTCCGCCGAGGAGCGGCGCGAGAGCGTCGTCCGGGCGGCCATGGTGGAGTTCGCCCGGGGCGGTTACCGGGGCACCTCCACCGAGGCGATCGCCCGCCGGGTGGGCGTCTCGCAGCCGTACCTGTTCCGGCTGTTCCCCAACAAGCAGGCGATCTTCGAGGCCGCGGCCGAGCACTGCATGGAGGAGACCTGGAAGGTCTTCGACCGGGCCTCGGAGGGGCTGTCGGGGGACGCGGCCTGCGACGCGATGGGCGAGGCGTACCTGAACCTGGTCGAGGACCGGGAGCAGGTGATGATGCAGATGCAGATCTACGTCTCGGTGTTCGCGGCGGAGTCGGCCGGGGACGGCGACATCGGCGAGACGGCGCGGGCGGGCTGGTCGCGGCTGTTCGAGCGGATCGAGGAGCGGATCGGGGACCGGACCCTGGCGACCGAGTTCATGGCGCACGGGATGCTGATCAACACCCTGGTGGCCCTGGGGTACCCGTTCGAGCACGGCCTCTGGTCGGCGTTCGTGAAGCTCAGCGAGAAGCAGAGGCAGGCGCGGGCCGGGGAAGGCTGAGGCGCTCCGCCGACGGTGGCGGGCGCCCTTTTTTCGGCCCATGAAAGTTATTGATCAATCACAACCTATGGGGGAAGCGAGATGAACAGGCAAGCCGTCTGGACCCTGGTGGTCGTCAGCGTGGCCAGCTTCATGGCCGGGCTCGACAACCTGGTGGTCACCACCGCACTGCCCGCGATCCGCGCCGACCTGGGCGGCGCGCTCGCCGACCTGGAGTGGACGGTCAGCGCGTACACCCTGACCTTCGCGGTCCTGCTGATGTTCGGCGCCGCCCTCGGCGACCGCTTCGGCCGCCGCCGGATGTTCCTCGGCGGGCTCGCGGTCTTCACCCTCGGCTCGGCCTCCGCCGCGCTGGCCCCGAGCATGGGCACGCTGATCGCCGCCCGCGCCGTCCAGGGCGTCGGCGCGGCCGTGATGATGCCGCTCACCCTCACCCTGCTGACCGTCGCGGTGCCCGCCGCCAAGCGGGGCACGGCGTTCGGCATCTGGTCCGGCGTCAGCGGGTTGGCCGTCGCCACCGGGCCGCTGATCGGCGGCAGCCTCACCGAGCACTTCTCCTGGCAGTGGATCTTCTGGGTGAACGTCCCGGTCGGGCTGCTCCTGCTGCCGCTGGCCCGCGCCGTGCTCGGCGAGAGCCGCGGCGAGAACCCCCGCCTCGACCTCCCCGGCACCCTGCTGGTCAGCGGCGGCCTCTTCGGCCTCGTCCTCGGCCTGGTCCGCGGCAACCCCGACGGCTGGACCGCCCCGCTGGTGCTGGTCTCGCTGATCGGCGGCGCCCTGCTGCTGGCCGCCTTCGTCGGGTACGAGGTCCGCTTCGCGAAGCGGCCGATGCTGCCGATGCGGCTGTTCCGCAGCCGGGCGTTCAGCGCCGTCAACGCGGCCAGCCTGCTGATGTTCCTCGGCATGTTCGGCTCGATCTTCCTGATCAGCCAGTACTTCCAGGGCGTCAACGGCTACACCGCCGAACAGGCCGGCGTCCGGATGCTCCCGTGGACCGCCATGCCGCTGCTGGTCGCCCCGGTCGCCGGGCTCCTCACCGACCGGATCGGCGGCCGCCCGATCGTCGTCACCGGGCTCGTCCTGCAGGCCCTCGGCCTGCTCGGGCTGGCGCTGCTGGCCGACCACTCCGCCGGGTACGGGCAGCAGGTCCCGGTCCTGATGGTCTGCGGCATCGGGATGTCCCTCTACTTCGCCCCCACCGCCAACCTGGTGATGGCCAGCGTCCGCCCCGCCGAACAGGGCATCGCCTCCGGGGCGAACAACGCCATGCGGGAGGTCGGCGGCGCCCTCGGCGTGGCCGTGCTCTCCGCGGTCTTCTCCGCCCGGGGCGGCTACGGCAGCACCGGGGCCTTCACCGACGGGCTCGTCCCCGCGATGGTCGTCGGCGCCCTCGCGGTCGGGGCCGGGGCGGTCGCCGCGGCGCTCGTCCCGCGGCGGTACGGCATGCGGACGGCCGAGGCGGCCGGCCCGGGATCCGCCCCCGCCCCCGCGCCCGTCCCGGCCGGCCGGGCCTGAGCGGCCACGACCACCCGCCGACGGACGAAACGAACGAGGAGGAACCGCCCGTGCTCGCGATGACGCTCCCGTGGGCCCCCGGCCCCGCCGCCCAGCAGCCCCCCGCCCGGCCCGTCGTGATGGCCGCCGAACTCAAGGTCCGCGGCCTGCGGCACGTCCCCGGCTTCCTGCGGCAGTCCCTGCGGGTCCGCGGCCGGGCCCGCCGCGCCCCCGGCGCCCTCGGCGTCACCCTGCGGGCCGCACCGCTGGAGCGCACCTTCTGGGTGCTCTCCAGCTGGAGCGACCGCGAGGCGCTCGACGCCTTCGTCCGCTCCGGGACCCACCGGCGGGCGATGACCGCCCTCCGCCCCGCGATGGAGCACTCCGCGTTCGCCACCTGGGAGGCGGAGGGCGCGGCCGAGCCGGGGTGGGACGAGGCGCGACGGCGCCTGGCGGCGAGCCGGTAGGGAGCGCAAGGGCCCCTGAGCGCGCGCCGCCGGCGCATCCGCCGTCCGTCCCGGGCTGCTTTAGGCTGGGGCGGTGATCGAGGAGATGGACGCGCCGCTGGCCCCGTTGACGACGCTGCGGTTGGGCGGCCCGGCCCGGCGGCTGGTGACGGCGCAGACGGACGCCGAGGTGGTGGCCGCGGTGCGGGCGGCGGACGCGGCGGGGGAGCCGCTGCTGGTGCTGGGCGGCGGGTCGAACCTGGTGATCGCGGACGCCGGCTTCCCCGGGACGGTGCTGCGGATCGCCACCGAGGGCTACGCGCTGGACGGCACGCTGCTGGAGCTCGCGGCCGGCGAGGTCTGGTCGGACGCGGTGGCCCGCACCGTCGCCGCCGGGCTGGCCGGGATCGAGTTCCTGGCCGGGATCCCCGGCTCGGCCGGCGCGACGCCGGTGCAGAACGTGGGCGCGTACGGGCAGGAGGTCGCCGAGACCGTCACCGAGGTGGTCGCGTACGACCGCCTGCTCGGCGAGACCGTCACGCTGGCCAACGAGGACTGCGCCTTCTCCTACCGGCACAGCCGCTTCAAGGCCGACCCGGACCGGTACGTGGTGCTGCGGGTGCGGTTCCGGCTCGCGGACGAGGGCGGGCTGTCCTCGCCGGTGAAGTACGCCGAGGTGGCCCGCTCGATGGGCGTCGAGGCGGGGCAGCGGGTGAAGCTGGGGGACGCCCACGCCGAGGTGCTGCGGCTGCGCGCGGGCAAGGGCATGGTGCTGGACGCGGCCGACCACGACACCTGGTCGGCGGGCTCGTTCTTCACCAACCCGGTCCTGACCGACGAGCAGTTCGCCGCCTTCACCGCCCGGCTGGGCGACCTGCGGGCGCCCGCCTACCCGGCGGGGGAGGGCCGCACCAAGACCTCCGCGGCCTGGCTGATCGACCACGCGGGCTTCCGCAAGGGCCACGGCAGCGGCCCGGCCACGCTCTCCACCAAGCACACCCTCGCCCTGACCAACCGCGGCTCGGCCACCACCGAGGACCTGCTCGCGCTGGCCCGCGAGGTGCGCGACGGGGTGCGCGCGGCGTTCGGGGTGGAGCTGGTGAACGAGCCGGTGATGGTGGGCGTCAGCCTCTAGAAGTCTGATGAAGATCTTCTTGCTGGGGGGGCTGTCCCGGTTGGGACAGCCCTCCTGCGCTATGCGGTTGTGGGAGTGATGGTCCAGGTGTCGCCCGCGCGGGTAAGCCCGAGGCTGAT